>CAYFOC010000010.1:0-19590 GCA_964344615.1 uncultured Methylococcus sp. | reverse complement strand
GCTTCTGGGCTGATTGTCACCATATCATCCAGTTGCAGGGCATTTTTCGAGAGCTCCTGGAAGGTGATATAGGCCGTCATGATCTTGGTCAGGCTAGCCGGCTCAAGAGGCTCATCTGCATTTTGCTCGGCGAGAACATGCCCGCTTTTGGCGTCAATGAGAATATAGGCCCGGGCCTCGATGGCAGGCGGGGGAGGGATCTGAGAGGAGTCTGCAGCCTGGGTGGCGCTTAAGGGAGCCAGCAGGAACAGGATCAAGGCAAAATGGGCGCGGATCTTCACGGCAGGCGACCTTTAGATCTTGTGACTTTGGGAAGCTCGGAATTGTAGCATGCGAACAACAACCGGGCATTTCGGCTACGGATTGGTGTAAGGTACAGACTATTTCCACATTAATTGAGTTTCTGCTGGGTCTGCCGTGATGTTTGTTGCCGGGAATTACGATGTTGTTGTGGTCGGTGGTGGCCACGCGGGTGCTGAGGCGGCACTTGCCGCCGCTCGTGCCGGATCCAATACATTATTGCTGACGCAGAATGTCGAGACCTTGGGCCAGATGAGCTGCAATCCTGCGATTGGCGGGATTGGCAAGGGTCATCTGGTCAAGGAGATCGATGCGCTTGGCGGTCTGATGGCTCGGGCCGCGGATCATGCCGGCATCCATTTTCGGACGCTCAATGCCAGTAAGGGGCCCGCGGTCAGAGCGACGCGCGCTCAGGCGGATCGGGTTCTTTATCGCGGCTATGTGCGTTCAGCCCTCGAAAATCAGCCGAATCTCACGATTTTCCAGCAAGCAGCTGCAGATTTGTGGATGGAGTCTGACCGGCTGGTCGGTGTCATCACCGAGATTGGGCTTCGGTTTCGTGCGGAGAACATCGTTTTAACCGTCGGGACTTTCTTGGCGGGCCGTATCCACGTTGGGCTTGAAAACTACGGCGGCGGTCGCATGGGTGATCCGCCCTCAAACGCCTTGGCTGAGCGTCTCCGTGCGATGGATCTCAGGGTGGGGCGCCTGAAGACCGGGACGCCGCCGCGATTGGATGGTCGTTCACTCGATTGGTCTGTCATGGAGGAGCAGCCTGGGGATGACCCGACCCCGGTCTTTTCCTATCTGGGTCAGGCATCCGATCATCCCAGGCAAATCTCGTGCTTCATTACCCGGACCAATTCCAGAACCCATGAAATCATTCGGGAAGGTCTTGATCGTTCCCCGATGTACGCCGGGGTGATTGAAGGGGTGGGACCTCGCTATTGTCCTTCTGTTGAGGATAAGGTCGTCCGGTTCGCAGAACGTGATTCTCACCAGATCTTTGTTGAGCCTGAAGGGCTCACGGTCCGTGAAATCTATCCCAACGGTTTTTCGACCAGTCTTCCCTACGATATTCAGCTACGAGCCATTCATTCGATTCGCGGCTTCGAGCGTGCGGTGATTACGCGTCCGGGGTATGCCATCGAATATGATTTCTTTGATCCCCGGGATCTGTCTGCAACGCTTGAATCAAAGCGCGTTGCCGGTCTCTTCATGGCGGGGCAGATCAATGGGACGACCGGTTACGAAGAAGCTGCGGCACAGGGGCTGATCGCTGGCCTCAATGCGTCGCGCCGGGCGAAGGGCGAGGCTGGTTGGTCTCCTTCGCGCTCGGAGGCCTATATCGGCGTAATGATCGATGATTTGATCACCCGAGGGACGTCTGAGCCCTATCGGATGTTTACCAGTCGTGCGGAATATCGGCTTTTGCTTCGTGAGGACAATGCGGACATACGTCTGACTTCCCTGGGGCGAGAGCTTGGCTTGGTTGATGATCAGCGTTGGGCGCGTTTTCAGGTAAAGCGTGAGCAGGTTGAGTCGGGTCGGCTTCGGTTGGAGCAGTACTGGGTGCGGCCCGGAAGCGCTGATGCCGAGGCCCTTGCGGGTCTCTTGCCGGCGGGGTTGTCGAGAGAAGCCTCGGCGCTTGAGTTGGTTCGAAGACCTGAGTTGACGGTTCGTGATCTTTGCGAGGCCTGTCCGGGGCTGGGTCTCTCTGAAGATCCAGCGGTTCTGGAGCAGTTGGAGATTCAGGCCAAATATGACGGATATATCACTAGACAGCAGTCCGAGATTGAGCGACTGGAGCGTTACGACCATTGGCGCCTCCCGGAGGCCATGGATTATCTGCATGTGACGGGACTCTCCAATGAGGTTCGCGAAAAGTTGAGGTTGCAGCGTCCGGAAACGGTGGGGCAGGCCTCCAGGATTCCAGGGGTGACGCCAGCGGCGGTGTCCTTGCTGCTGGTCCATCTGAAAAAGATGGGGGGCTAGGGGCATGGAGGACCTGCGAGGGGTTTTGGCTCAAGGGCTGACAGCTTTGGGTGTCGATGCTGCTCCCTGGCAATTGGATCGTCTGATGCAGTTTCTGGGGCTGCTTGAAAAGTGGGGGCGGACCTACAATTTGACGGCGATTCGCGACAGGCGATCTGCCGTGGATCTCCACTTGCTGGACAGCCTTCTGGTTCTGCCGCATTTGCAGGGAGCCGGTCGGGTTTTGGACGTTGGGACCGGCGCAGGGCTTCCTGGTATCCCGCTTGCCATCCTGATGCCAGAGGCGCAGTTCACGTTGATTGACAGCAGCGGGAAGAAAATTCGATTTGTTCGGCAGGCGATTCTGGAGCTTGGCTTGACCAACGTAGAGGCTCACGCCACGAGAATTCAGGATTATGTCCCGCCATCGTCGCAATTTGATGCTATTTTGGCTCGAGCATTCTCTAGCCTGGCGGAGATCAGGGAGTTGACCTCGCGATTGCTGGCGCCCGAGGGGTGGATCTTTGCTCTGAAGGGGCGGTATCCGGAGGATGAGTTGAGGTTGCTGGATATGGGGCGTGCGGATGTATTTCCTCTGACGCTACCTGGCGTTCCTGTAGATCGGCATCTGGTGCGATACAGATAAGGGTGGGGTAATGGGTAAGATTATCGCGGTGGCGAATCAAAAGGGCGGCGTGGGCAAGACCACCACAAGTGTCAATGTTGCGGCCTCGCTCGTCCATTTGGGTTACCGGGTGCTGCTGGTGGATCTGGATGCGCAGGGTAATGCCACGATGGGTTGTGGGGTCGACAAGCAGACCGTCGAGCATTCGGCCTATGAGGTGCTGACGGGGAAAAGCTTTGTGGGCGATGCGATCGTCACGGTAGATCCGGACGGGCTGGATCTTTTGCCGGGTAATTCGGATCTGACCGCTGCTCAGGTTGAGTTGCTGGATCGCATAGGTCGAGAAAGGGTTCTGGCCGATGCCATGGCCTCCTGTGCCGAGGACTATCATTTCGTCGTCGTAGATTGTCCTCCCGCGCTGAATATCCTCACGCTGAATGCCTTGGTTGCCGCGGACAGCGTCTTGATCCCCATGCAGTGTGAATATTATGCCCTTGAGGGTCTGACCGATCTTTTGGGAACGCTAGAGAATGTTCGGGAGATTCTGAATCCAAACCTTGAGGTAGAGGGGCTTGTGAGAACGATGTTCGACAGTCGTAGCCGTCTGGCCTCTGAGGTTTCTGCCCAATTGGTTGAGCATTTTGGCGACAAGGTGTTCGAAACGATCGTGCCTAGAAATGTCAGGCTGGCCGAGGCGCCAAGTCATGGGGTATCGATTGTTCGCTACGATCGGGGTTCGAAAGGGGCGCAGGCTTACCTTGCATTGGCCGAAGAGCTGGTG
Organism: uncultured Methylococcus sp.; assembly: GCA_964344615.1. GTDB lineage: Bacteria > Pseudomonadota > Gammaproteobacteria > Methylococcales > Methylococcaceae > UBA6136. The sequence continues at coordinate 15,910 of CAYFOC010000010.1, read as the reverse complement.
CGTCGCAACGCTTAGGAAGAAAAGATGGCAGTAAAAAAACGCGGTCTGGGTCGAGGGCTGGACGCCCTCCTCGGAAATGCCGCCGGAGAGTCGCTGAATGCGCCTGTGGCAGGGGCGGGGGATCGCTTGAAAACGGTGTCCGTGTCGAAATTATCCCCTGGGCCGTATCAGCCTCGTAAAGACATGGATTCAGAAAAGCTTCGAGAGCTTGCGGACTCGATCAGCGCCCAAGGTTTGGTGCAGCCGGTCACTGTGAGAGAAGTGGCGGGAGAATACGAGATCATCGCGGGTGAGCGCCGTTGGCGAGCTGCCCAGTTGGCGGGGCTCAAGGAGATTCCTGTCATTATCCGAAAGGTCTCTGACCAATCGGCGATGGCGATCGCTTTGATTGAGAACATTCAGAGAGAAGACCTGAATGCCATGGAAGAGGCGGAATCTCTGCGCCGGCTTCTTGACGAGTACCGCATGACACATCAGCAGCTGGCTGATGCCGTAGGCAAGTCCCGGGCGGCGGTGAGTAATCTCCTCCGTCTGAATGAGTTGTCCTATGAGGTGAAGGCCCATTTGGCCGCCGGGAAGATCGAGATGGGGCATGCCAGAGCGTTGTTGGGGGTCCCTGAAGAAGGGCAGTCGCAGCTTGCCCGGCAAATTATTGATCGGGAGTTGACCGTTCGGCAGGTCGAAGCCATGGTCCAGGATATTCGTGCGGGCCGTGTTCCTGCGACAACCAAAAAGCCAGTGGCCGTGAAAGACCCTGATATCAAGCGCCTGGAATCCGATATCTCATCGGAATTGGGGGCTTTGGTGACGATTGATCATGGGGCCAAGGGTAACGGCAAAATTGTGATCCGATACGGCAGTCTCGATGAGCTCGATGGTGTCCTGTCACAGATCCGAAAGAGTCGCTGACGTTGCCCTCTGGCATGCCGACTGATATCATCCGACAGTCTGGCCCTGCGCATTGATGCGGCGGGGTAGACGTCTTTTCCCCGTGGTCCGGTGGGTCTTGTTGACTCAAGGTGCTGGTATTCTGGGGGTTGTAGCCGCTTTTGGGCTACTCGGTGGCCGTTACGCCGCCGTATCCGCGCTGATGGGCGGCCTGGTGGCTTTCCTTCCCAATCTGGTGTTTTCGCTGGGCTTGGGAGTCCGGGATGACCGTCGGACAGCAAAAGATGTGGCGCGGATTTTCTTCGGGGGTGAGGCCCTGAAGTTGCTGCTGACAGCGGTGTTGTTTGCGGCAGCCTATCATGTTCAGGGTGTGGAGATTCTCCCCCTGATGGCCGGTTTTGTGAGTGCGCTTACCGTTTTTTGGTTTGCGCTATTGGTTCGCGGAAGTCTTTTGTAGCAGGTGAAAACCATGGCAAGTGAAGCGCACGGCGGCGGTGGAGCCACCGGGTACATCGTCCATCATTTAACGCCCCTTTCTGTGGGTGAGGGCTTTTGGACGCTTCACATCGATACGCTGTTTTTCTCGGCGGTACTCGGTGGTGCGTTCCTGCTCTTCTTCAAATACGCGGCAGATCGGGCAACGACGGGTGTCCCTGGTCTCCTTCAGAATTTTGCAGAGATGCTGGTTGAATTTGTCGACACGCAGGTCAATGACGCTTTCCATGGGAAGAGCAAGTTGATTGCGCCTTTGTCGCTGAGCATTTTTGTCTGGATCTGGTTGATGAACTTTATGGATCTTATTCCGGTGGATCTGTTGCCACTGATCGGATCTGTGATTGGTCTGGAGTACCTTCGCGTGGTGCCCAGCACCGATCTCAATGCGACCTTTGGGATGTCGATCGCGGTCTTCTTCCTCATCATGTTCTATAGCATCAAGGTTAAGGGCCCCATCGGGTTCGCGAAAGAACTGGCCTTCACCCCGTTTGGGCCTTGGATGATGCCTTTCAACTTGTTGCTCAAGGTGGTGGAAGAAATTGCGCGGCCTGTCTCACTGGCGCTGCGACTATTCGGAAACATGTATGCGGGCGAGTTGATCTTTATCCTCATTGCCCTCTTGCCCTGGTTCATTCAGCCACTGCTGAGTTTCCCGTGGGCGGTATTCCACATTTTGATCATCACCCTGCAGGCGTTCATCTTCATGGTGTTGACAATCGTGTACCTGAGTTTGGCGCACGAAGACCATTAATCGTCTTATCTTTTTATTTTTTAAACACTGCTGTCCTCTGGAGGAACAATGGAAATCGCATCAATCGCCAACGTACAGGGCCTGACCGCTATCGCTGTTGGTCTCATTCTCGGCCTCGGCGCCCTTGGAACCGGCATCGGCTTCGGTATCCTTGGTGGTAAGTTCCTTGAAGGTGCTGCTCGCCAGCCGGAACTGGTTCCGATGTTGCAGGTTAAGATGTTCATCGTTGCAGGTCTGCTTGATGCCGTGACCATGATCGGTGTAGGTCTTGCGCTGTTCTTCACCTTCGCAAATCCCTTCCTGTCAGCCGTCAAGGGCTAATAGTCCTAAGCGATAAGGACGCCTGTTTGGCGAACTGAAGATAACGAGGAAAGTGCTGTGAGTATCAATGCAACACTGATCGGCCAGATGATCACGTTTGCGCTTCTGGTGTGGTTTACCATGAAGTACGTGTGGCCGCCCTTGATGCAGGCCCTGGAAGATCGAAAGAAAAAGATCGCCGAAGGTCTGGCGGCTGCAGAAAAAGGGCAGCACGAGATGGAGTTGGCGGAGAAGCGTGCAACCGGTCTTTTGCGTGAAGCAAAGGATCAGGCCGCAGATATCGTCAACTTGGCGCACAAGCGTGCGGGCGAGTTGGTGGAGGAATCCAAGCAAACCGCCAAGAGTGAAGGCGAGCGCATCGTGACCGCCGCGCGTTCCGAAATTGATCGGGAAGTGCAGAAGGCTCGCGAAGAACTCCGCCACGAAGTCGCAGGTCTTGCGCTTGAAGCAGCGGGCCAGATTCTTCGTGCCGAAGTGGACCGCGACAAGCATAAGGCGATCATCGATAACCTTGGTCAGGCGCTGGATAAGAAGTCATGACAGAACTGACGACCCTTGCCCGGCCCTACGCCGTTGCGGCCTATCGGCGAGCAAAGGAAACCAAGACGACTGCGCGCTGGTCGGACGAATTGGCTTTCGTGGCCATCGTTATGGAAGATCAGCGTATGAAGTTGGCGGCATCCAATCCGCGGGTCAGGAAGGAAGCCTTCACGGCATCATTCCTTGCCCTGTGTGAGGGCCGCTTGTCTTCTGAGGCGCAAAATTTTGTACGCCTTCTGGTGGACAACGGGCGTCTGGATCTGATCGGCGAAATTACAAGCCTCTTTGAAGAGTATCGAGCCGCCGACGAAGGATACGTGAACGTCGATGTCGCGTCTGCCTTTGATATGACCGATGCAGAGCAGAAGAAGCTTGCAAAGGTGCTTGATGGCGCGCTGGGTAAGAAGGCGCACCTTTCGGTCAGGACGGATAACAGTCTGATCGGTGGGGTATACATCAAGGCCGGTGACCGTGTCATTGATGCATCTATTAAAGGCCAGCTCGAGCGACTGGCAAAGAATCTCTGGAATTAATGCGAGAAATTAATTATGCAGCTGAATCCGTCTGAAATCAGTGACCTCATCAAGTCCAGAATCGAAAGCTTCGATTTGGGCGTGGAGTCGCGTAGCGAGGGAACGATTGTCAGCCTGTCCGACGGAATCGTCCGCATTCATGGCCTGTCAGATGTAATGCAGGGTGAAATGGTCGAGTTCCCGGGCAATGTCTACGGCATGGCGCTGAACCTCGAAAGAGATTCGGTAGGTGCGGTTGTCTTGGGTTCCTACGAGAGCCTTGCGGAAGGTGACACCGTTCGGTGTACTGGGCGCATCCTTGAAGTTCCGGTCGGTGAAGCCCTTCTGGGGCGTGTTGTTGACGCGCTCGGTCGTCCTATCGACGGCAAGGGTCCGATCAAGACCAAGGCAAAGTCACCCATCGAAAAGATTGCGCCGGGCGTTATTGCGCGTCAGTCGGTTGATCAGCCTCTTCAGACGGGGCTCAAGGCGATTGACTCGATGATCCCAGTAGGTCGTGGTCAGCGTGAATTGATCATCGGCGACCGTCAGACCGGTAAGACGGCCATTGCCATCGATGCAATCATCAATCAGAAGGGCACGGGCGTTAAGTGCGTTTACGTGGCGATCGGACAGAAGCAGTCTTCTATCTCCAACGTGGTTCGCAAGTTGGAAGAGCATGGGGCACTGGATCACACCATCATCGTGGTGGCTTCTGCTTCAGAATCAGCAGCCCTGCAGTTCATCGCAGCCTATTCCGGCTGTGCCATGGGCGAATACTTCCGCGACAAGGGCGAAGATGCATTGATCGTGTATGACGATCTGACCAAGCAGGCTTGGGCATATCGCCAGGTTTCTCTGCTTCTGCGTCGTCCGCCGGGTCGTGAAGCGTACCCTGGTGACGTCTTCTATCTCCACTCACGCCTATTGGAACGCGCTGCGCGAATCAATGCGGCTGAAGTTGAAAAGCTGACGGGTGGCAAGGTGAAGGGCCAGACGGGATCTTTGACCGCGCTGCCGATCATCGAAACGCAGGCGGGCGACGTATCAGCGTTCGTACCGACCAACGTGATCTCCATCACCGACGGACAGATCTACCTTGAAACAAACCTCTTTAACGCGGGTGTTCGTCCTGCGGTAAATGCGGGTCTTTCAGTATCGCGTGTCGGTGGTGCGGCTCAGACCAAGATCATCAAGAAGTTGGGCGGCGGTATTCGTCTTGACCTTGCACAGTACCGTGAATTGGCGGCATTCGCCCAGTTCGCATCAGATCTGGACGAGACAACACGCAAGCAGATCGAACGTGGTCAGCGTGTAACCGAGTTGATGAAGCAGTCTCAGTACTCTCCTCTCAAGGTTTCGCAGATGGCGGTTTCCCTGTACGCAGCGAACGAAGGCTATTTGGATGACATCCCTGTCAACAAGGTCCGCTCTTTCGAGGAGGGTTTGCAGGACTACATGAAGTCAAAGCAAAGCAAGCTGATGGACAAGATTGATCAGACCGGTGACTACAACGATGAGATCCAGAAGGGTCTCGCCGAGGCACTGAAGACGTTCAAAGCCAATCACGCCTGGTAAGGATTCGTCATGGCCGTTGGAAAAGAAATCCGAGTCAAGATCCAGAGTATTAAAAATACTCAGAAGATCACCCGGGCCATGGAAATGGTTGCGGCAAGCAAGATGCGCAAGACGCAGGACAGGATGCAGGCAACGCGTCCTTATTCAAAGCGCATTGCTCAGATCATCCATCACTTGGCAACGGCCAACCCTGAATATCGCCATCCTTACACACAGGAGCGGACGGTTAAGAAGGTAGGCGTTATCCTGATCTCCTCAGATCGCGGTCTTTGTGGGGGATTGAACGCCAACCTGTTCCGCATGGGCCAGAGGCGTATTCGTGAATGGAGCGACCAGGGCGTAGAGGTTGCACTGTCCGTCATTGGACAGAAGGGCGCCAGCTTCTTTGGTTCCATGGGATCGGAAGTTCTCGCCCAGGTAGTTCGCCTTGGAGACCACCCGCACCTTGTGGACATCATCGGCGTAATCAAGGTTATGCTCGACGAGTACAACGAAGGGCGTATCGACGAGGTCCACGTTCTCCATAATGAGTTCGTGAACACGATGACGCAGAAGCCGACGTTGACCCGTCTGGTGCCGGTCAGCCCGGGTGATCTGGAAACTGAGAATCAGGGCCTTTGGGACTATATTTACGAACCTGATGCACAAGAAGTGCTTGATCAGTTGCTCGTACGTTATGTGGAATCCCTCGTCTTTCAGGGCTTGGTGGAAAATAACGCCTGTGAGCAGGCGGCCCGGATGGTCGCGATGAAGAGCGCATCCGATAACGCAGGCAAGTTGATCAAGGAACTTCAGTTGATCTACAACAAGGCGCGTCAGGCCGCGATCACGCAGGAAATTGCAGAAATCGTGGGCGGTGCGGCGGCCGTTTGATCCAGCCCCCGGAAAGTAATCGAGACAGAGTTTTAAGAGGACAACAATGAGTTCCGGCAAAATCGTTCAAATTATTGGCGCCGTGGTCGACGTAGAGTTCCCACGCGAATCTCTGCCTAAAGTTTACGACGCGCTTCGTGTCGATGAGGTGGGTCTGGTCCTCGAAGTTCAGCAGCAGCTGGGTGACGGGATCGTTCGAACCATCGCCATGGGAACCACCGACGGACTTCGTCGTGGTCTGAGTGTCGTAGGTACGGGCAAGGCCATTCAGGTCCCGGTCGGTACAAAAACCTTGGGACGTATCATGAACGTTCTGGGTGAGCCGATTGATGAGAAGGGTCCCATTGGCGAAGAAGCCCGCTGGGGTATTCATCGCAAGGCGCCTGCATTCGACGAACAGGCGGCAGCCAATGAGCTGCTTGAAACCGGTATCAAGGTAATCGATCTGGTATGCCCGTTTGCAAAGGGTGGTAAGGTTGGTCTGTTCGGTGGTGCGGGTGTAGGCAAGACCGTCAATATGATGGAATTGATCCGTAACATCGCTATCGAACACAGTGGTTACTCTGTATTCGCGGGTGTCGGTGAACGTACCCGTGAAGGTAATGACTTCTATCATGAAATGAGCGAAGGCGGAGTACTCGACAAGGTATCACTCGTCTACGGTCAGATGAACGAACCACCAGGTAACCGTCTTCGCGTGGCCCTGACCGGTCTGACGATGGCAGAATATTTCCGCGATGAAGGTCGTGACGTTCTTCTGTTCATCGATAACATTTACCGTTACACCCTCGCAGGAACCGAAGTATCAGCGCTCCTCGGGCGTATGCCTTCGGCAGTAGGCTATCAGCCGAACCTTGCGGAAGAAATGGGTGTTCTTCAGGAACGTATTACCTCTACCAAGGTGGGTTCAATCACCTCGATTCAGGCCGTATACGTACCTGCGGATGACTTGACCGATCCTTCACCTGCAACGACCTTTGCTCACCTTGACGCAACGGTTGTACTGTCGCGACAGATCGCTGAACTCGGTATCTACCCTGCGGTCGATCCGCTGGATTCAACCAGTCGTCAGCTCGATCCCCTTGTCGTGGGTCAGGAACACTACAACGTTGCACGTACCGTTCAAAGTACCTTGCAGCGTTACAAGGAACTGCGGGATATCATCGCGATTCTGGGTATGGACGAACTGTCTGAAGAAGATAAGCTCACCGTATCTCGTGCACGTAAGATCCAGCGCTTCCTCTCGCAGCCTTTCTTCGTGGCAGAAGTATTCACCGGTGCACCGGGTAAGTACGTATCGCTGAAGGACACCATTGCAGGCTTCAAGGGAATTGTTGAAGGTGAATTCGACGATGTTCCCGAACAGGCTTTCTATATGGTCGGTTCAGTGGCAGAAGCCCTGGAAAAAGCCAAGAAGATGGCGGCCTGATCCGGCGATCTAGGAGATCCTTAGCATGACGATGACAATTCATGTCGACATCGTGAGCGCGGAAGCGGAGATTTTCTCCGGCCTCGCCGAGATGGTCGTCGCACCCGCCGAAATGGGCGAAGTCGGTATCGCTGCCCGTCACGCGCCGTTTCTGACCCGACTGAAGCCGGGTGAAGTACGGGTGAAGATCAACGATAAAGAAACGCAACCGTTCTACGTATCCGGCGGACTTCTTGAAGTACAGCCAAACGTGGTGACGATTCTTGCTGACACGGCTGTTCGCGCTCGGGACATCGATGAGGCGCACGCCCTCGAAGCCAAGAGAAGAGCGGAAGAGTTGCTGAGTGATAAGTCAGGCAAAGTGGACTACGCAGCAGCGCAGGCTAAACTGGTCGAGGCCGTCATGCAGTTGCGGACATTGGAGAAGTATCGTTCTGGGCGAGCCTGAGTTTACTCGCGCCCAACACCAGCCCGACATGGGGGGTGCCGATTTGGCGCCTTCCCGTGTCGGGTTTTTTATTAGCCGGTTACCCGATGGGTCCGGCATGATCAGCTCGGAGGCGGTATGAGCCTTGAAATCATTGTCCTGGCAGCCGGTCAGGGAACGCGTATGCATTCGGCACTACCTAAGGTACTGCATCGGATTGCCCACTTACCCCTTCTTGAACATGTCTACCGACTCGCGAAATCGTTGGGCGCCTCCAAGACAACGGTCATATATGGTCATGGTGGTGATCAGGTCAGATCGCAACTCGATCACATAGACGTTCAATGGGTTGAACAGAAGGAACGTCTGGGAACGGGCCATGCCGTGATGCAGATGACGGATCAAATCACGGCGGACGCTACCGTGCTTATCCTTTACGGAGATGTTCCCTTGCTCCAGAAAGGGACGGTTGAGGGCCTTCTTTCCATAGCTGGGGCGGGCGCTCTGGGTGTACTGACGGTGAACCTTGAGGATCCGAGCGGATATGGCCGCATCGTCAGGAGCGCGGAAGGACAAGTCCTCCGGATCGTTGAGGAAAAGGATTGTTCACCGGCTGAAAAAGCGATTCAGGAAGGCAATAGTGGGATACTGGCCGTAAACGGTGGCCGCCTTAAAAATTGGTTGTCCCGGCTGACCAACGACAATGCTCAGAATGAATATTATCTGACGGATATCATTGGGCTTGCGGTTGCAGACGGTATTCCTGTGAAGACGGCCAGCGCCAGTAGCGTGGACGAAGTTTTGGGTGTCAATAATCGTGAACAATTGGCGCATCTGGAGAGGGTCTATCAGGCCGCAAGGGCAAATGAACTTTTGCTTCGCGGGGTGACGTTGAGAGATCCGTCCCGTTTCGATCTTCGGGGCGAATTATCCTCCATCGGGCAGGATGTCGAGATTGACGTCAACGTGATACTGGAAGGCCGTGTGGAAATCGGAAATAGGGTCAAGATTGGTCCCAATGTCTTCATTCGCAATGCGGTGATTGAAGATGATGTCGAGATTCAGGCGCAAAGCGTCATTGATGGCGCTGTCGTGGGTGCGGGGTGCCGCATTGGCCCATTTGCGCGGCTCCGTCCAGATACTCGGCTCGCCCGTGATGTTCACATCGGAAACTTTGTTGAAATCAAGAAATCCGATGTGGGTGAGGGCTCAAAAATTAACCATTTGAGCTACGTGGGTGATGCTACGGTGGGGTCGCGGGTCAATATTGGCGCTGGAACCATCACCTGTAATTACGATGGTGTGAATAAATTCCAGACGATCATCGAAGACGGTGCCTTTATCGGGTCAGACTCACAGTTGGTCGCTCCGGTCCGGATTGGCAAGAATGCGACCATCGGCGCAGGTTCTACGATCACCAAGGATACGGCGGATGATCAATTGACCCTGAGCCGATCCAAGCAGATCACGATTGAAGCTTGGCAGCGACCCAAGCGCAAGGAGATTTAGGTCATGTGCGGCATAGTTGGAGGGGTTTCCCATCGCTACGTTACGCCCATCCTTCTGGAGGGATTGAGGCGCCTTGAATATCGTGGATACGACTCTTCCGGGGTCGCGGTTCTCGATGATCAGGGTACGCTCGTGCGTGTCCGGCGGAAAGGGAAGATACGGGAGCTGGAAGAGGCGCTGAACCATTCGCCGGCGCAGGGCCGCGTTGGAATAGCACATACCCGCTGGGCGACGCATGGCGTTCCTTCGGAGAGAAATGCCCATCCTCACTTATGCCGCAATTTCGTGGCGGTTGTGCATAACGGCATCATCGAGAATCACGAAGCCCTGCGTTCAGAACTTGAAAAGAAGGGCTATGTGTTCGAATCCGAGACGGATACGGAAACCATCGTCCACTTGATCAACGAGTACCTCGAAGGCGGACTTTCTTTGCTGGATGCTGTTCGTAGTAGCTGTGATCGACTCGAAGGCGCATATGCCATTGGAGTGGTATCGACCGGCGCTCCTGGGACACTCATTACGGCGCGACACGGAAGCCCTTTGGTGATCGGTTTGGGAGAAGGTGAAAACTTTATCGCATCGGATATCTTTGCGTTGGTCGGAGAGACGCAACGCTTTGTGTTTCTGGAAGATGGCGATCTCGCGGAACTGACGACAGACAAGGTTCGAATCGTAGGGCGCGATGGGGTTCCGGTCGAGCGTCCTGTCCATGAAACGGGACTGGCAGCGGATGCCGTTGAGCGGGGAGAATACCGCCACTACATGCAGAAGGAGATTCACGAACAGCCCGAAGCCATTCGTAAGACCCTGGAAGGGCGCCTTGGTGCTGATCAGGTGTTGGATGCAGCCTTTGGGCCTTCTGCGTCTGCAGCGTTTGACGGGGTCCGGGCCGTTCAGATTGTGGCCTGCGGTACCAGCTACCACGCGGGAATGGTAGCCCGATACTGGATGGAGGATATTGGCGGCATTCCATGTTCGGTGGAAGTGGCCAGCGAGTTTCGATATCGCCGCCATGTTGTGGTTCCGGGAACCTTATTTGTCACGATCTCTCAGTCCGGTGAAACAGCGGATACGCTGGCTGCACTGAAAGAAGCCAAGAGCCTTGGTTATTCTCACACCCTGGCGATCTGTAATGTTCCCGAGAGTTCCATCGTGCGGGGCTCCGATTCAAGTCTGATGACGCGGGCAGGTCCGGAAGTCGGGGTGGCATCCACCAAGGCGTTCACCACGCAGTTGGTGGCCCTCTTGCTCCTGGTCGTTGCGTTGGGTCGGCGTAATGGCCTTTCTGCCTCCAGAGAGCAGGAAATTGTGCGGGAGCTTCAGGATCTGCCCGATCAGGTCAAAGCCGTATTGGGGTTGGAATCGGATATCCAGCAGTGGGCGGAAAGGTTTGGCGACAAGCATCATGCGCTTTACCTCGGGCGAGGACATCAGTATCCCGTCGCGATGGAGGGGGCTCTTAAACTCAAGGAAATTTCCTATATTCATGCCGAGGCCTATCCGTCAGGTGAACTCAAGCACGGGCCGCTGGCATTGATTGATGATGAGATGCCGGTCATAGCTGTTGCCCCGAATGACGAGTTGCTTGAAAAGCTCAAGTCTAACCTTCAGGAGGTTCATGCCCGGGGTGGTCAGCTTTATGTGTTCGCCGATGCGGGTGTCTCCATGGATTCTGTTCCGGGCGTCAACCTTCTGAAAGTGGCTGAAACCGATGAAGTCGTTTCACCGATCGTCTTCACCGTCCCCCTGCAGATGCTGGCTTACTATGTCGCTATCATTAAGGGCACAGATGTCGATCAGCCTCGCAACCTCGCTAAATCTGTGACGGTGGAGTGATCCCGTCGGTGGCAGTATTGCCTATAAATCAAGACAATCAGGAGTCGGAAATGCAACTTGGAATGATCGGATTAGGACGTATGGGTGCAAACATGGTGCGTCGCCTGATGCGCTCGGATCAGGATTGCGTCGTATTCGATGTCAGTCCAGATGCGGTGAAGGCCATGGAAGCGGAGGGCGCCACGGGTGCAAGCTCGCTTTCCGATTTGGTCGCCAAGTTGAAGGCGCCGAGGGCCGTGTGGATTATGGTTCCGGCGGCTATCGTGGATGCAACGATCGAAGAAATCAGGCCGCTACTTTCCTCTGGCGACATCATCATCGATGGTGGCAACTCTTATTACATCGACGACATTCGGCGTGCAGAATCGCTCGCCAAGGATGGAATCACCTATCTTGATGTCGGCACCAGTGGTGGCACGCATGGGCTTGATCGAGGCTATTGCCTGATGATTGGAGGCCACAAGGCGGAAGTCGAACGACTGGATCCGATCTTCAAGGCCCTGGCTCCCGGTCGTGGCGCCATCGAGCCGACGCCGGGCTTTGATAATGCCGGAACTACGGCATCGGAAGGCTACCTGCACTGCGGACCTGCGGGCGCAGGCCATTTTGTGAAGATGGTTCACAATGGCATTGAATATGGATTGATGGCGGCATATGCCGAAGGCTTCAATATTTTGAAGAATGCGGGTGTGGGCCTTGCCTCAAGAGAGAATGATGCGGAAACGACCCCGCTTCGAAATCCCGAACATTATCAGTACGAACTCAATCTCGGAGCGATTTCTGAACTGTGGCGTCGAGGCAGTGTGGTGAGTTCCTGGTTGCTGGATCTGACTGCTGAAGCCTTTGCCTCAAGTCCAAAACTCGACCAATTTGCCGGTAGGGTTTCGGATTCGGGTGAAGGACGCTGGACTGTGCAGGCAGCCGTCGAGCAGGGGACGCCTGCGCCGGTTCTGACGGCCGCCCTGTACCAGCGGTTCTCATCTCGGGGTGAGGATGAGTTTGCGCTGAAGGTGCTTTCGGCGATGCGTTTCTACTTCGGCGGCCATCACGAGAAAAAGTGATCTAGGGCCGTTTTACCGAGACTACAGCACTATCGGGAGGAATCCGATGAACAGTCCTGACGTTCAGTTGCATGATGCGAATGGTTCGCAGGGTCGCCCAGGCGAATCCTGCGTCATGGTTATTTTCGGCGCCACAGGAAATCTGACGCAAAGAAAGCTGATACCGGCGCTCTACAATCTCGCGCGTCACAAGTTGCTGTCGAGCCGGTTCGCGATCGTGGGGACCTCGGTCGAGGAAATGGAAGGGGATGCCTTCCGAGACCTGATGGTCAAGGCCATTGAGGATTACGCGCCGGGTGAGGTAGATCCAGAAGTGCTTGGATGGTTTTCTGAGCGGATTCACTATTATCCAGGCGATCTTCATGACAAGGATTTTTATGCGGGCCTTAAGGCCTGCTCAGAGGAAATCCGCGAACGTCACCAGATCGACGATAATTTGTTCTTTTACCTTGCTACGGCACCCACCTTCTTTGGCGAAATCATTCGTCGACTAGGTGCATCGGGCATGTCGACCGAAGGCGAAAAAAGTTGGCGCCGCGTCATTATTGAAAAGCCCTTTGGGCATGATCTGGAATCGGCGCGTGAACTGAACGTCAATATTAAAAAGGTTCTTCGCGAAAGACAGATCTACCGCATCGATCATTATCTGGGCAAAGAGACGGTCCAGAACATCATGGTGATGCGATTTGCCAACAGTATCTTCGAGCCGATCTGGAATCGTCGGTATATCGACCATGTTCAGATTACTGCAGCCGAAGATGTGGGTGTAGAGCGACGCGGGCCCTATTACGAATCCTCGGGGGCCCTCCGGGATATGGTCCCCAATCATCTGTTTCAGTTGCTTTCGTTGATTACCATGGAACCGCCCGTCTCATTCGGGGCGGATGCGGTCCGTGATGAGCAAGCGAAGGTACTGCGAGCCGTGCAGGTTCCATCTCCCGAGGATGTGCTGAGTCGCATGGCTCGTGGTCAGTATGCGGCGGGTACGGTCGATGGGGAGACTGTACCGGCCTATCGGGATGAAGCGCTGGTGGCGCCTGATTCCAAGACGGAAACCTTCGTTGCGATGAAGCTCAACATTGATAATTGGCGGTGGGCCGATGTCCCCTTCTATCTGCGGACGGGTAAACGTCTCCCCAAGCGAACGACAGAAATCGTCATTCAGTTCCGTCAGGCCCCTTTCATCCTGTTCCGTAATACGGCCGTTGATCAGCTGACGACCAATCGTCTGGCCATTCATATTCAGCCCAAAGAGGGCATTTCGCTTCAGTTCGGCGCTAAGGTTCCAGGTCCTGTCATGAAGCTGGGCTCGGTAAACATGGACTTCGACTATTCGGAATATTTCGGAAGCAAGGTAGAAACCGGATATGAGCGACTCCTCCTGGACTGCATGATTGGGGATGCAACACTCTTCCAGCGTGCGGACATGGTTGAAGCCGGGTGGGCGCTGATCCAGCCGGTTCTGGATGTGTGGAAGGCGCTGCCTCCGCGGAGCTTCCCCAATTATCAGGCGGGAACCTGGGGGCCGAAGGAAGCCGATGAGTTGATGGAGCGAGACGGTCGCTCTTGGGTTAACGATCTCTAGTCCGGGCTGTGAGTGACGCTTTCTGGGTCTCAAAATCACTAGAGGAGCTCACGTCATCCGAATGGGAGGCGCTGTGTGATGGATGCGGGCGCTGCTGTCTTCACAAGTTGGAAGATGAGGATACGGGAGAGGTTTTTTATACCCGCGTGGCATGTCGCCAACTGGATCTCCAGACCTGCCGGTGCAGCTCCTATGCTGATCGGACGGCGAAGGTCCCCGGGTGTATCGATTTGAAAGCTACGCCTGACGCGATGGCGTGGCTCCCATCGACCTGTGCGTATCGTCTCCGCCAACAGGGTGAGCCTTTGCCCATCTGGCATCCATTGGTCAGTGGCGATGGCGGCTCGGTTCATGCGGCAGGAATATCCATTCGCCATTTGGCGGTCCCGGAATCGGGAGAAGAGGATCTTGAAGACTTCATCATCGAGGATTTGATTTAGCGAGGATCTTGCCTCCTTCATCGCTTCACGTGAAACCAACAGACGCATTGAATGCCGTGTCCCAGCTATGAGCGATAACGACGAAGACTCCCTGTTTCTCAAAGAGATGCAGGATGTTCGCCCACTCAATAATAAAGTTGTGCGTGAACCAGAGGCGGTGAAAGACGACTCATGGACACCGGCGCTTGCGTATCGGCGTGAGCGCGCGCAAAAAAGTCTGGCACTTGATGAGACGCAGCTTCCAACCACCTTTGTGGAGCCTGTTCGACCCGAAGCAATCATTAGCTTCAAGCGGGAAGGGATCCAGGATGGTGTATTCCGGCGGCTTCAGCGGGGTGACTATCCCCACGAGGCCATGCTTGATCTGCATGGCTTGACGGTCGAGCAGGCAAGGAAGGAACTCTACCGATTTGTTGCTGATTGCCTTCAGTACGATGTCCGCTCTGCACTCATTAGTCATGGGAAGGGGCGGGGAAATAAGGACCAGATTCCCTTGCTGAAGAGTTTCCTCGTGCGATGGCTCCCCATGTTTCCAGAAGTGATGGCCTACCACAGCGCACAGAAGTGGCATGGTGGCGCCGGTGCTGTTTATGTCCTTCTTCGTAAGACCGAGAAAGCGAAAAATGAAACGCGTGAGCGCCTTCGTTTAGGATCCGGGAAGCCGGATGTCTGAGCGCGATCGGGCAATCTCGGTTAACTCCCGCATACCCGACAGAGTCCTTGCAGCGTATGAGCAAGAACCGTCCCGCTGTCGTGTGAACCCCCTTTCGGGCGGGTTGATCAATGACACCTATCGTGTGGATGGGGGTGAAGTGGCCTGGGTCCTCCAGCGGATAAATTCGGATGTATTTCCGGAGCCGTCCAGAGTCATGGCCAATTTACGGCAACTCGAAAATCATGTGGCGCTGCAATCGACTCGCGCTCAGGGTCTTTCTCTTCCCGTTATTCGCAAGACCCTGAATGGGGCTGATTTTATGGCGGATGACAACGGTGTGATCTGGCGGGGGCTTAGCCTGATTCCAGATGCGCGAAATCTATCTCGTATTTCTCATCGTGAAGAGGCTGTCGAGGTCGGGCGAACGCTGGGTTGGTTTCACCAGCTAACCGAAACACTCGATGTAGGGCTTTTGTCGGACACCTTGCCCGGATTCCATGTGGCTCCCGGATATTTAGCTGATCTGGACCGATGGATAGAGCGCTCACCGCGGATATCCCTTTTGCCGGCGGGCCTCCTTCAGTTCATCGATCAGCGAAGGGATAGAATTGGCATTCTGGAAAGCGCGCGAAGCGAGGGAAAGTTGAGGCTTAGGGTCATACACGGCGACCCCAAGCTGGATAACGTTCTCTTCAGTACAGGCGATACGCGTGCCGTAAGCATCGTGGATCTGGATACCGTCAAACCAGGTCTCATCCACTACGATCTGGGGGATTGCTTTCGCTCAAGCTGCAATGTGTCCAGGGGGGGAGGCGTCAGCGCTCAGTTTGATGCACAGATCTTTGAGGCGGTACTTGAGGGGTACTTGATGGAGGCCGGTTCGAGTCTGACTGCCTCCGATATGGAGTACCTTTACCCTGCAACCTGGCTTTTGCCCTTTGAGCTCGGAATTCGTTTTCTGTCCGACCACTTGGCGGGAGATCGTTACTTTAAGGTGTGCGCTCCGGGAG
>CAYFOC010000009.1:13482-19979 GCA_964344615.1 uncultured Methylococcus sp. | reverse complement strand
ATACCGCGCCTGCTCCGCATGGCGCCCAATCGGCGCTATTGGCTGATTGCGTTGGCGCTATCGCTGTTGGCGCACCTTCTATTCTGGTATGCCCGTAACCGTGTCGATTTGTCGATGGTGTCGGCAACGGATCCATCGCCGACATTGAATGTCACGCTGGTCGCCACGCCTTCAAGCTCATCCAATCCCGCCCCACAACCGCCTCAGCCGGCTAAGCCTCCGACCCTGCCGTCCAAGCCGAAGCCCATACAACCCAAGCCTCAGCCCAGCCTAAAGCCGGTTGTAAAGCCAAAGCCGGTGACAGAAACGGAAACCAAGGCGACTTCTGACGTGGCGAAGGAGGCCCCGGCAGCAGCGCCGGCTACGTCTCCTGCAGCCTCCCAGTCTGGCCCCCCGGCTACGGCCGCGACTCCGGTAGGGCATTACGAGGGGCCCCGGATCAACGCAGACTATCTTCACAATCCACGCCCAGAATACCCACATTCAGCCAAGCGGGCAGGTCAGGAAGGACGGGTGTTGCTGAGAGTCCAGATTCTTGCGGATGGAAGTGCAGGCAGCGTGTCGGTCGCCAAAACCAGTGGCTTTGAAGCCTTGGATGAAGCGGCACTAGCGGCCGTCCGGAAGTGGAAGTTCGTGCCCGCGAAGAGGGATGGCAATCCCGTTGAGAGCGTCGTCAATGTCCCGATCAATTTCAATCTGAAAACGGAATAGAGAGTTCAAACCCATGTTCGGATCCAGTTTCATAGTCAATGCAACACTCTGGACGCTGATTGGATTTTCAATCGCCTCCTGGACCATCGTCATTTTCAAGATCCTCGAAGGACGTAACCGGAAAAACGAGAATCAGCACTACGCCGAGAAGTTTTGGGCATCACCGAGTCTTTCTGTCGCTTGTGAACTGAGTAGTCTTCCTGGTCCGATTTCTCGTATCGCCAAGTCGGGATTTGATGTCCTTCAGTCTGTGCAAAGTGGTCATGGCGACAATCTCCAGTCATTCGGGAACCCGCAGGACCTTCTGGAACGAAACCTCCGGCAAAGCATCCAGAAAGAAAGGCAGACGGCCGAGAAGGGATTGATGATTCTTGCCAGTATCGGGAGTACGGCCCCCTTTGTGGGACTGTTTGGGACGGTGTGGGGAATCATGCATGCGCTCAAGGACATCAGCCAGGCAGGCTCTGCCAGTCTTGATGTGGTGGCCGGTCCCATTGGGGAAGCCCTGATTGCAACGGCTATCGGGATTGCAGCGGCTATTCCGGCCGTATTGGCCTACAACTACTTTTTGCGACAGACCAAGTTGTTTGAGACGGATCTTGAAAATTTCGCAACAGACTTTCTGCATCTTGCGATAAGGACCGGCTTTTCTATGCAGCGAGGAGCCTGATCATGGCCTTTGGTGGTGGGAACAACGATCATCCCATGAGTGAAATCAACGTGACGCCCTTGGTCGACGTCATGTTGGTTCTTCTCGTGGTTTTTATTGTGACGGCGCCTCTTCTTACCCAGTCCATCGGTGTGAATTTACCGAAGACCGTGACCGCAGCACCGCCTCCTAAAGGCGAAATCAATCTGGTGAGCGTTGATCTTGCGGGCCAGGCTTTCTACAACAAGGAAAAGATTACCCCGGAGGCATTGGGGCAAAAGCTGACGCAACTCCATTCCGCTGATCCGGAGGCGACGGTCCAATTCGAGATTGACGATCGGGTGACATACGGAAAGGCGGCTGAGGTCATGGCGATCGCCCAGCATTCAGGCATCAGCAAGATTGCCCTTCAGACGAGACCCTGACCCACGCGACTCATGTATGTCACGGGCTCATCGTGGATGCGTTGCCGCAGAGCTCCCGTGAGTTAAAGTCGGTTGCTGGACCGTGTTGCCTTCGATGACGATGGATTGCGGGAAAATCGGAAGGATGAAGCCCAAGATATCCGTTGCGAAGGTGATCAGGCCGTCAGAAATCCGGTCCTCAGTTCTGACTCTCACTTCCACCAACTTTGCTTCCCGGATCATGTCCGCAAGGTCGTGGCGGTAGATGGGCACAAGACCCGCGAAGATGTACCAGTCTTTGACTTCTTCCTGATACGTCGCCTTTTCTCCTTCGGCCATGATTCGGACCGGCACGTTTTCAGGCGCAACGAGCGTCGTGGTGAAGCATCCGGAGAGCATGAGCGGGGCTAACATCAGCAGTATGAATTTCACGGTGCGACCTCATGCTTTGGGGTGGTGGCCGCCAAAGGCTTTGTTTGAACAATCTGGCCTGAGGGTGTGTGAAGCACCTGATTTCCTTCGACCACGAGCGTTCGCCGTGGGAAACCAAAAATGCCGGGAATGATCGAGTAGATGCCATCCACGAAGGTGTTTGTCATCTTGATGCGCGCTTCTTTAAGCCCTTGTTCCTCGATCATCTTCGATGCATTGACGTCATCGGGATTGAGAGGCTGTCCGCCCCAATACTTGAACCAGGCATGTCGCTCTACCTTGATGTCAGCTTTTTCGTTCTCGCTCATCAGCCGTACGTTGCTCGCAGGCGGGGCATTCATGTACATGACCCCGCAACCAGTCAGGGAGAGGGTTGCCACTATCGTCAGTGCGCTCTTGGTGATCAGTTTCAGTTTCATGGCCAAATTCGCTATTAGTGCGTTACTTCGATGGAAGATATCACCGAACCGGGTTGAATTCCCATCTCGGCTTCTTGATAAGACACCCATTCAGGCAGTGGGAGGAGCCAGTTTGTACATGCGATCTCTGACGGCATCAGGCAAGGGCTTGCTCTCTGACGGCGGAATGGCGACCGACACATAAGCGGCCCCGGTATGGGATTGGAGTTGCTCAATGACATCGTCCAGTTCGCCAACCGTCTTCACTTCAACGCTGAGCCAGTCTTCGCAGCCGAGGGCGTGCGGCAGTTCGTGATAGGGGATCAGGGGCAACACATTGAAAACATGTCCGAGGTCTCCGACGAGATTTTCAACACCGTGAATGTCATTTTTGAGAACAAAGATGATCGGATGAATGCCATAGCGTCCCATCACGGACAGTTCATTGAGCGTCATGCCGTGAGCGCCATCTCCCGTCACGACAATAGTGCGACCCTTGCCCTGGGCCATGCAGATGCCCATGGCGGCCGGAGTGGCCCATCCGATTGAACCCCAGACACACTGAGATTCATACCCTACGTCTCTTGGAAGCAGCAATTTGTTGAGGTGGAGCATGCAGGTTCCGGTTTCTGCCACCAGAACGTCGCCCGACCGCAGCATCCGTTGGAGACGGGGGTAGAAATTTGCAGAACTGGTCTCATCCGTGGGGCTTCCCACAAGCTCAAGAATCCCGCGTTTCGGAAGATCTGTCCTGTCCTCAAAACGCGTGGCTTTGGCGATGAGGGCATCCAGCAAATCTTCAAGGGCAATATTCGTCCAGACGCTGGAGCCAATTTTTACCCAATCGGATTGGATTGAAATGACCTGGCTGTTTGAAAGATCATCCGACCAAAGGCCGGCGTTCAATTCTGCTAGCACCATGCCGCCAAAGTCGATCAGGAGATCGCTGTTTTCGACAACATCCCTGACTTTGCCGGGGCTTGAATAATCGCCGTTATAGAGTCCGAGATAGGTTGGATGATCTTCCGAGATGATGCCTTTGCTCATGGGCATCGTTGCAAAGGGGATGTTGCTGTTGGCAAGGAAATTCGAGAGTTTTTCCTCAAGCTTGAAGCGCCCGATGATGTGACCTGGAATCACGACGGGGCGGTGGGCATTCTGGAGCATGCTCAGAATTGCCGCGATCACTTTTTCAAGCTCTGTACCCACACTGTGCTGTCGCTTGATTTGTGACAGGAGTTTTCCCTTGGAGGGCTTGCCTATGATGGGAAGTTGTCCCTGGTCGTGGGGGACAACGAAGTACACGGGCTTGCATTGCCGCAAGGCTTCATTCAATAGGCGATCAATTTCTGTAATCGCGTTATGCGGGGTTAGGACAGTACTGGCGCAGGCCGCGCTAGCCGAAATGGCCTGGAAATTATCGTAGTTGCCGTCACCCAGCGTGTGGTGCGTGACGAGGTTTTGATTGATGATCCTGAAGGAAGGCATGCCCACGACATGAATGACCGGAACGTTATGGGCCTTGCTCCCCATCACACCATTGAGCGCACTTAATTCACCAACGCCATAGGTTGTGGTTAATGCGGCAATTCCGAATCGCCGAGCATAGCCATCGGCTGCATAGGCCGCATTGAGTTCGTTGGCGCAAAGAATCCATCTGAGATTTGAATTGGCCTCGACGGCGTCATCGAACGAAAAGGTATAGTCCCCGGGAACACCAAAAACACGATCAATGCCGAGGTCGGCAATCCGACTCGCAAGATAGTCAGAGACAGTCATATTCACGTTGAGGGCTCCGGGAAAAGTATATGTACCCTATGTGACCATAGGTTAGTTCTGTCGGGTACCATGGAAAGATCCTTGCCATTGGGCGAAGGTTTTTTGGATGGATTTTGCGTGTGGCCAGGGAGGCTGCATTGATCCATCCTGATGTTCGCATATTGTCGCATGCACAAAGCGTAGAAGCTTTTTGGTCATGAGGGGCTTCGATCATTCGGGGCGATCATACCCTCTGGATTTGAATGTATTGAAATTGGATGGTCTCGCCATTGAATACCCGCGTCCTCTTGAATCTGGTTTTTATGGGCTTATGCCTCAGCGGTTGCGATAACTCCAAAACGACATCCAGCAACCTGCCTCTGACCGTCGGTGTATCGTCGCCACTGATCAAGGATGTGCCCCAATACAGCGAATGGGTCAGCACGCTAGATGGTTCGGTGAACGCCAAGATTCAGGCGATGGTGACGGGATATCTCCTCCGACAACACTTTAGGGAGGGTGATACCGTCAAGGAAGGGCAGCTTTTGTATGAGATTGACCCACGTTCCTTTAAGGCCTCCCTCGATGAAGCCAAGGCTACCCTTGCAAAGCAGGAGGCGGTAGAAAAAACATCAAAGATCGATGTCGGTCGCATACAGCGACTACTGCCCGAAAATGCAGTGAGCGTTCGGGATCGCGACAACGCGGTAGGGCGGGAGGCAAGCGCTGCGGCCGAGGTCATGGCTGCCCGTGCCAGTGTCGAAAAGGCTGCCTTGAATCTTGATTTCACGCGCATCAAAGCGCCAATTAGCGGCGTGATCGGGATCTCGAAGGCGCAGATCGGTGACCTGGTTGGCCCCAATGGAAGCAATACGCCACTGACGGTCATTTCGAAGGTGGACCCGATCCGGGCTTACCTCTCCCTGAGCGAACAAGAATATCTCGCGATCAGTCGACAAATTCTGCTGGATCCGAGTGCGCCCCCCCCTGATGTTGAACTTATCCTGGCGGATGGAACGCAGTTTGAACAACGGGGGATCTTTCTCTTTGCCGATCGACAGGTAGATCCCAATACCGGGAGCATCAAGGTGGCCACGGCATTTTCTAATCCTCAGCAACTTCTGAGGCCAGGGCAGTTCGGACGTGTCCGAGCCAATACAGGTCTTCTGAGAGATGCTCTCCTAGTCCCCCAGCGCGCCGTCGTGGATGTCCAGGGAAACCACCAGGTGGCGATCGTTGATGACGCCGGAGAAGTTGAATTTCGCCCCGTAGGGGTTGGCGTTCGCGTTGGATCGCTTTGGGTCGTGACTTCGGGGATCGGGAAGACGGATCGGGTCATTATTGAGGGACTTCAGAAGGTCAAGGCCGGAATGAAGGTCGCGACCGTACCGTTCGATATCAAGGATGAAGAGACTTCCTCTTCGACCGAGCTGCCCCACTAATACCCATGTCGAAATTTTTCATTAATCGGCCCATCGTGGCCATGGTGATTTCGATCCTTCTGGTGCTGATGGGGTCTGTGGCAATGATTCAGTTGCCCATCGCGCAATATCCGGAAATCGTTCCACCGGAAATTCAGGTTTCGACCACCTATACCGGTGCAGATGCCATCACGCTTGAACAATCGGTGGCAACCCCCATCGAGCAGCAGATGAGCGGTGTTGATCACATGAATTACATGTATTCGATCAATGCCAACAATGGCCAGATGGCTCTGGTCGTCAACTTTGAAACCGGGACCGATCCAAATACCGATCAGATTCTGACGCAGATGCGGCAGACACAGGCGCAATCTCAGCTGCCTTCAGATGTACAAGACATGGGTGTGACGGTTGAAAAATCAACGTCACTGCCTCTGATCATGTTCGCGTTGTCTTCCCCCAAGGGAAGTTATGACAGCGTATTCCTCGCCAACTACGCCTACATCAATCTCGTCGATCAGCTCAAGCGTTCTCCGGGGATTTCGAGGGTCCAGGTCTTTGGCGCCGGTAAGTACGCCATGAGGATTTGGGTGAAACCGGATCAGTTGGCAAAGCTCGGAATCACCATCCCGGAAATCACCAACGCCATTACGGCGCAGAACACCGTCAATCCGGCGGGTAAAGTCGGGGGGGAACCCGTTCCCTCCGGTCAGGAATACACCTA
>CAYFOC010000009.1:0-13382 GCA_964344615.1 uncultured Methylococcus sp. | reverse complement strand
TGGAATATACCGTTGCTCTGGACACGACCAAGGCGGTCACAGAGGGCATGGATGAGGTTGTACATACCCTTTTCGAGGCTCTGGCGCTGGTTATCCTGGTGGTCTTCGTATTCCTTCAGGGCTGGAGGACGACGCTGATTCCCTTGTTGGCTGTCCCGGTTTCTCTGGTTGGAACATTTGTCCTTTTTCCTGTTCTCGGCTTTTCGATCAACACCCTGTCACTTTTCGGATTGGTGCTCGCCATTGGGCTGGTCGTGGACGATGCCATCGTGGTGGTCGAGGCTGTAGAGCAGCATATTGAGAAAGGACTTTCACCCCGCGAAGCGACGATTCAGGCGATGAAAGAGGTCTCAGGGCCTGTCATTGCTATTGCTCTGGTCCTGATCGCCGTTTTTCTTCCGACGGCATTCATTCCGGGCATTACAGGCCAACTATACAAACAGTTTTCGATTACGGTCGGCGTCTCGGTTGCCATTTCGGCATTCAATGCCTTGTCCTTGAGTCCCGCTTTGTCGGCCTTGCTGCTCAAGGCTAAGCATGAAGGCGGGAACAGTTGGCTGCAGCGCTTTTTTGACCGGTTCAATGTGGCTTTTACTCGGGCGACCGAAAAATATGTCACGGTTTGCGAGGGATTTATCGGTAATGTCCCAAGAGCGCTGACGATGCTTGCAGGCTTTGCATTGGCAGCCGTTCTTCTCGGAAAGTTTCTCCCCAGTGGGTTTCTGCCAGATGAAGATCAGGGCTACATGTTTGCCGTGATTCAGCTTCCTGATGCGGCATCGCTTGAGCGAACGGGCGAAGTGGCCAAGTCGGTTGAAGAGATTCTTTCCAAAACGCCGGGGATCGATTCCTATTCAACGGTGCTTGGCTACAACCTCTTGAGCCAGGTCACCAATACCTATAGTGCCTTCTTCTTCATCACGCTGAAGGATTGGGGGGAGCGTCAATCCTCGGATGAACAATACCCGGCCATTCTGGCGCACGTAAATCAGGAACTCGGCAAGCTCAATGCCGCCATGGGCTTTGCCTTCTCGCCACCGGCGATTCCTGGGATCGGAACGTCCAGCGGAGTGACATTCATTCTCGAGGACAGAGCTGGCAAGGATGTGGAGTTTCTCTCCACCAATGTCGCCAAATTCCTGGAAGCGGCCACCCGACGGCCCGAGATCCAGAATGCCATGACGACGTTCCTTCCCACCGTGCCCCAATATTTTGTCGATGTGGATCGCGATAAGGTCCTGAGGCAGGGCGTAGAGCTTTCTGATGTCTACAAGACGCTCCAGACCTTCATGGGCAGCGGGTTCGTCAATTATTTCAATCGGTTTGGGCGTCAGTGGCAGGTGTACGTACAGGCGGAAGGCGCTTATCGAACCGACACGCAACAGCTGAATCAGTTTTACGTCAAGAATCGGGAAGGGGGCATGGTCCCCCTTGCATCTCTGGTCCAGGTCCGTGAGATCACAGGTCCCGAGTTCACCATGCGCTACAACCTTTACCGGAGCGCGCAGATCAATGCCATACCCAATCCCGGATACAGCACGGTAGAGGCCATGGCTGCGCTGGAAGAGGTTTTCCGGGAGACCATGTCGTCGGACATGGGCTATGACTACATGGGGATGAGTTATCAGGAGAAAAAGGCGCAGGAGGGGGTTTCCTCCTCTGTCGTTTTCAGCTTGTCCCTGCTTTGCGTGTTTCTGATTCTCGCTGCGCAATATGAAAGCTGGAAGCTTCCTTTTGGTGTGCTTTTGAGTACTCCGGTCGCGGTCTTTGGTGCCTTCATCGGGCTGAAGGTCGGTGGATTTGAGAACAATGTTTATGCGCAGATTGCGCTCGTGATGCTGATTGGGCTTTCTGCCAAGAATGCCATCCTGATCGTTGAATACGCAAAAGCAGGCGTGGAGGAGGGGAGAACCCTTGCTGAAGCCGCCTTGCATGCGGCACGTCTCCGACTTCGCCCCATCCTGATGACCAGTTTTGCGGCCATATTGGGGTTTCTGCCGTTGGCCAGTGCCAGTGGTGCCGGCGCTTTGGCTCGTCAGGTCACGGGGTTTGTATTGATCGGAGGCATGCTGGCGGCGTCCTTCATCGCCATCTGCTTTGTTCCGCTGACTTTCTTCGTGGTCGAGCGTTTAGGGCAAGGTCGTAAGGAAAAGGCTGTAGATTCAAAAGGAGAGGGGTCTGGGCATGATTAGGTCCTTTGGGGCTGGGCTCCTGATGACGTTCCTTCTCGCAGCGTGCTACAAGGTCGGGCCCGACTACCAGCATCCTGAAGTTGAGTTGCCCAGGCAATGGCGATTTGGGCAGGCCCATCAGGGCGTCCAGCCTAGTCTGGATGCGTATTGGTGGCGCCGTTTCAAGGATCCTGTCCTTGAGCGGCTGATTGACACGGCTGTTCAGCGGAACCTCGATCTTAATCAGGCGGTGGCTCGTGTCGAACAGTTCATGGGAACCTATGGTTCTGTTCGGTCTTTGCTCTTGCCTCAGATCATGGGGGCAGCGAATGTCTCGAAGATCTACAACGCAGACAACCAGATTGGCCTGTCTGGTGGAACGACAACCGATGCCGGGGATGTCAATTTCGCGCGCATGGGAGGCGGGCTTGAGTGGGAAATCGACGTTTGGGGCCAATTGCGACGTGCGAAGGAGTCGGCAAGAGCGGAGCTTCTGAGTCAGGAGGCCGTCAGGCGAGCGATTTTGCTGACCGTAGTCACGGAAGTTGCGCTGACCTATATTCAGCTCCGACTTCAGGATGCGGACCTTGAAATTACCCGGAGTCTGGTCTCGACGCTTGAGAATGAACTCCGTATTGCCACATCGCGATTCAACGAGGGCTACAGTTCCGAGTTGGATCTCAATCAGGTGCAATCCGAATATCATCGCCGAGCCGCTTTTATTCCGAAATACGAGAAAGCGATAGCCGAGACGGAGCATGCGCTTTGCCTCCTACTGGGGCAGTCGCCTGGCCCCATTCCGAGAGGGCGGACGCTGGAAGAACTTGAGCCCCTTGAAGTTCCGCGAGGACTGCCAGGAGACCTTCTTCGTCAGCGCCCCGACATTCAGAAAGCCGAGCAAGACCTGATTGCTGCAAACGCGCGGATCGGGGTGGCGCTTGGGGAATATTTTCCTAAAATCATTTTGACCGGTGATGCCGGTCAGGCCACGGCACAGCTGTCGACGATGTTTACGCCGGGAGCCAATTTCTGGGCATTAGGCTCAGGGCTCGTTATGCCGATCTTTACTGCGGGAAAGATTGCAGGCCGTGTGCAGGCCGCCGAGGGTAAAACCGGCGAAGCCCTGGCCAGCTATCAGGAATCGGTTTTGACGGCGATGAAAGAAGTGGAGGATGCTCTGGTCGGGCGGACCAAGAATCTAGCGCAGCTCGATCAGGAGAGTTCCAGAGTCAAAGCGACGGAAAGCTATTTCAGGCTTTCACGCCTCCGCTACGATGAAGGCTACACAGACTATCTCACCGTATTGGACTCTTTGCGGCAGTTATTTGATGCCAGGATCGAGCAGGCCGAAATCAAGACGCTTGCGTTAGCTTCATCGGTGCGGATCTATCGTGCGATGGGTGGAGGCTGGATCGAAGGCGCGGAAGCAAGCCTCGCGGTTCCAAAACCCCGGGAAGCGACGTTTTTCCCTTAATGACGAGATTTCTTCATGCCATTTGACGTATTTGCCGACAAATTTATTGATATCTACAAGACGCAATTCATCGCCACGATCGGAGGCGGGGTGCTAGGAGCATTAGTGGGGAGGGCGCGGACGCTCGGACCACGGATCAGTGAGCTCGAGACGACCGGCACCTTCAGCATGGTGGCTTTGGGCGCATGCAGTTACGCCCTGATTGCAAATAACATTGCGCCCACATTGCTCCCGCTGGTTTCCGGTATTTCGATGGGCGTCGGCTTTCTGGCCGGCGCACTGATCTTCCGCGACAGCAGTGCACTGGAAGGAACGACCTCGGCAGCACTGGTATGGACGGTCGCGAGCGCAGGACTTGCCATTGGGTGTGGCCTCTACGAACTCGGTCTTTCAACGATGGTTTACCTGAGCCTCTTGATTTGGCTACATGAGCATGACTATCCGGACTTCAGGTTGCTCGGCATCATGAAGCGGAAGAAACGAAATAAGCAAAAAACGCCTGAGGATTCATGAGAGTCGCTAAGATGAACAATATTGAATGGTCCTTCCTGGCCATTCAGTTGATCATGATGGTGATCTATCCCTTTCTCTTTGTGGGAGGGCATCCGAATCCCTGGGTCGAGCTTCCTTTGGGCTTGTCTTTTCTTTTTGTCGGCCTGCTGACGACGGAGGCCAACAAAGGTTCTGGCGCTGCCATTTTGGTCCTCGTAGGCGTGATCGGGCTTTGGGTGGGCGAAATCTACAGGCCGGATCTTCCCTTCCTGACGGTGATTCGGCTCTGTATTTTTATCCTGTTCCTGATGAGGGCTATCTTTGTATTCGCAAGGCGAGTGTTTTCGTTGCCTGGCGTGACCCCATCGAATCGCCTGATCGGCGCCATTTCGATTTACCTTCAGATCATGGCTTTGTTTGGTTATAGCTATATGCTCGCAGGGCAATTTGATGCTGCGAGTGTCTTGTGTAGTTCCGCGGTTTGCGGCGACTTTCGTGTCCTCCCCAAAGAGAGCGGACTGTACCTTTACTTCAGTACGATCGTGATGACTTCGGTGGGTTTTGGAGACTTTATTCCTGGTGCACCGGTTACGACCATGTTGGCCTCTCTTGAGGCGATGATCGGTCAGCTTTATGTGGCCATCGTGATCGCGCGACTGGTCAGTGCGCGTGACGAATCTATGCGGTGACGAAGTGAGATTACGTCTGCTTGAGACCCGCTGAAGGGCTGTCGGCGGCGTGGGCTACAGAACGGATTCGCTCGGCTTAAACGCCTGTTCCTTGCGGACAGGGTCGAGTTGATTTTGCTGAGTGAAGGGAACAGGATGGCGGAAACAAAAACGGCCGATGATGGGGTTCGGCCGTTTTCTTAACTTCTGATTGAATTTGGTCGGGGTGAGAGGATTCGAACCTCCGACCACCTGCACCCCATACAGGTGCGCTACCAGGCTGCGCTACACCCCGAAAGATGGGATGATAACGGGTTGCAGGGTGATTCGTCAAAATTCCTCAGGACACTTCAAGAGGTCTTCGATTCGATTTATGTCCAAAAAGCTTTTACGGCTCTTTCCTGCGCCGACCGAATCGGTTGATTTAAGGGGGCTTTACCTCGGACTCAACCTTCACCGGCGGGGGCGGCCGCATCGCCCGTGGATCTACGCTAATTTCCTCAGTAGCCTCGATGGTCGCATTGCACTAGAGGACGAAACAGGGGTTCCCTATCTCCCTAAATCGCTGACCACGCCGGATGACTTTCGGCTCTTTCTGGAGCTGCATGCGCAGGCGGATTGCCTTATTACTCATGGGGGTTACCTTCGGTCCCTCCATGAGGGACGCTTAGGTAACATCCTCCAGGTGGGGGCTCATTCCCTGGGGGATGATCTTCCGGCATGGCGTGCTTCCCAGGGGTTGCCGCCGCAGCCCGCTATCGTGGTCGCCAGCAGAAGCCTTGATTTCCCCATGCCGAAGTCGCTTCTTTCTCATGGGCAGAAAGTTTATATCGCGACGGGGCAGGGTGCCGATCCTCTGAAGGTGAAGGCATGGGAGGATCGGGGATTTGAAGTCATACGGGCCGGGGCAGATGCTGAAGTCAACGGCGGTGTATTGGCTGAACGCCTCTCTCTGAAAGGTTACAGAACGCTCTATCTGATTGCGGGGCCGATGATGCTCGAGACAATGGTGAGAGAACGATGTCTTTCCACGCTATTCCAGACCCTATCCCTTCAGCTATTGGGCGGTGAGGCCTTCCGATCCATGGTTCCTGGCCCCATTTTGGGAGAGACGGGTCGCGTGCGAATGGTCTCTCTCTATCATGATGCCAATGCGGGTGAGGGGCTTGGGCAGTGGTTTGCGCAATTTGATTTCCCTTCCGTCGAAGATCAGGAGAATTCCGTGTGAGTGCGAAGGTCAGTCTTGTAACGGCGGGTGGACGAAGGGTGGGGGCAGCCATCGTTCGAGAGCTTCATGCCGCTGGCGATAACGTGATCATTCATTGCCGAACATCAGAGACGGAGGCGCAGGTGCTCTGTGCTTCACTGAATCAGTTAAGGCCTGACTCGGCTGAGGTACTCAAGGCAGACCTTGCGAAGGTTTCGGAGATCGAGACCTTGGTAGCTTGTGCTGTTGATCGGTGGGGGAGGCTTGATGCGCTCGTGAATAATGCATCGACCTTTTACGCAACGCCGGTTGATTCCGTCGGCGAGGCGGAATGGAACGATCTTTTGGACGTGAACCTCAAGGCGCCCTTTTTTCTTGCGCAGTCGGCAAAACCGGCGCTTTCTCGCGCCAAGGGGGCCATTGTCAACATCGTCGACATATACGCTGAACGTCCCTTGGCTGGTTTTCCTGTCTACTCGGTTGCAAAATCAGGGCTCTTGGCTCTGACGCGGAGTCTGGCGCAAGAGCTTGCGCCAGAGGTCAGAGTGAATGCCGTTTCACCCGGCGCGATTCTTTGGCCGGAGTCCCAGGTGCCGGAAGGAGACAAGGAAAAGATCCTGTCATCGATCCCCTTGGCCCAGATGGGGCATCCTTCGGATATTGCCCGCACAGTCAGGTTTTTCCTGAAGGATGCTCCTTATGTGACCGGGCAGGTTTTGGCGGTTGATGGTGGCCGGACCCTGACTATCTAACGGCGGAGGGTATTGAGCTTCCTCTGCCGAACGTGAGACCGGTCGAAATTCGACCAAAGTTCGCCGAATGTCTTTCCGCTCTCGGGGTGCCTGAGGTCAGGGGCGATCTCGGCCAGGGGTTCGAGCACAAAGGCGTAGCGGGTAATTTCGGGGCGCGGAATCTGAAGGCGTCCCTCGTTGATCTTTGTATCGCCCCAGAGAATCAAGTCGATGTCTAAGGTTCTCGATGAGAATTTCTGGCTGTCGCGTGTTCTTCCGTGACACTCCTCGATGATACGCAGGCGCTCTGCAATCGTCTCGGCCGGAAGATCTGATTCAAAGGCAACGATGAGGTTGTGGAACAGGGGGCCCTCAAAGCCTTCTGCCTCGCTTTCGAAGGTGCTGGATACTTCAAGGGGGCCAAAGCTCGACTCGAGATCCTTGAGCGCTGCTGGAATATGGCGATCAGGATCAATGTTGCTGCCAATGCTGAGGAAGGCTTTCGGCATGGCCTTACGGAGCACTGCGCTCGATGCGAATACCGACATCAGTTGCGCCACTGATGGCTCCTGTCTTGTTCAGCGTCAGTCGAACCCACGGTACGCCGAATTCCTGGATGAGAATTTCGGTAATTCGCTCTGCCAGCGTCTCAACCAGCTGGAAACTGCTGGATTCGACAAATCCGATCACGCGCTTGGAAACGGCCTTGTAGTCCAGTGTGTGACCGATGTTGTCGGTTTCTGCTGCCTTCCTGATGTCGGTCGCCATTTCAAGATCGATAATGACGGTCTGGCGGATTTCTCGTTCCCAGTCATAAATGCCGATGACGGTCTCGAGGGTCAGACCTCTGAGAAAAATAATGTCCATGCGTTTTGAGGTTTGTTCGGTTGAGTCAGAAGGACTTGGTAACATACACGCTTTCGATCACGCAACCTTGGAACGTCTTGAAAATGGCAATCTGGTCACTGATTCCTCTGGCATACCTCATGGGCTCGGTCTCAACGGCGATCATCGTCAGTCGACTTTTTGGACTTCCGGACCCACGAGAACAGGGGTCCAAGAACCCCGGGGCGACCAACGTCTTGCGTCTGGGCGGGAAGAAGGCGGCAGCCATCACGCTGCTTGGTGATGCGCTGAAGGGCCTGATTCCAGTTCTGATCGCCCGCTTCCTCGAAGTTCCGATGGAGGTTCTTGCAGCGGTCGGACTCGCTGCGTTCTTGGGCCATCTCTACCCCGTGTTTTTTGGATTCAAGGGGGGGAAAGGCGTTGCTACTGCATTGGGCGTATTGACGGGATTTTCGCCATGGGTGGGGCTTGCCGTCCTTTCAACCTGGCTTCTGATGGCTTTCCTGTTCCGTTTTTCTTCGCTGGCAGCCCTCATGGCGGCCGCTTTGTCGCCTCTCTACCTGTGGTTTGTCCTGCACTCCGAGGTTCTGGCGGGCGCTGGACTTGCCATGGCGCTCCTTCTGATTTCTCGGCATAGGGCCAACATTGTTCGCCTGATCAAGGGTGAGGAAAGCCGTATTGGCAGCGGCAAGAAGAAGGCTGCACCTGAATCCGGTTCCTCGGACTAGGGTTCGCCCGGTTTTTCCAGTTCCGAAAGCGGCCAGCGAGGACGGGCCAGAATCTCGCTAGGTTCGTGTTGCCCGGCCTTGAGGCGTTGATGTCCCGCAAAGGCGATCATCGCCCCATTGTCGCCACAAAATTCAAGGCGAGGGAATGCGATCTCATATCGCCCCGCTTTCGCCATGGCTTCAAGCTTCCGGCGGATTCGCTGGTTTGCGCTGACCCCACCCGCAACCACGAGCCTTCGAAGTCCCGAGGCCTCGAGGGCCCGTCGCGTCTTGATGGTCAGTGTATCTGCTACGGCCTCTTCAAAGCCTGCAGCAACATCCCGACGGTCTTCGGGAGAACCTTCGGTGCCTTCAAGCGTCACGAGGGTGTGAGTTTTTAGACCACTGAAGCTGAAATCCAGGCCAGGACGGTCTGTCA
Organism: uncultured Methylococcus sp.; assembly: GCA_964344615.1. Taxonomy (GTDB): domain Bacteria; phylum Pseudomonadota; class Gammaproteobacteria; order Methylococcales; family Methylococcaceae; genus UBA6136. The sequence continues at coordinate 4,647 of CAYFOC010000009.1, read as the reverse complement.
TCGGTCTCGGGAATCGGAATCTTGAAGGGTTTCCTTCCTCGGCGAGCTTTGAAAGCGCCGGCCCTCCGGGGTAATCCAATCCCAGCATTTTGGCGGTCTTGTCGAAGGCTTCTCCTGCGGCATCATCAATCGATTCGCCGAGAATCTTGTATTCTCCGATGCCGCTGACTTCGACCAGTTGAGTATGGCCGCCGGAAATCAGCAAAGCCAAAAAGGGAAAGGATGGCGGATTTTTTTCCAGCATGGGTGCCAGGAGATGCCCCTCCATGTGATGGACCGCAACCGCGGGGATGTCGAGACTTAATGCAAGGCTTCTCGCAACGGCTGCACCAGCCATCAGGGCGCCGATAAGTCCCGGGCCGGCCGTGTAGGCAATGCCACCGATGTCCTTCAGGGTGAGGTTGGCATCATTCAGCGTTTCCCGGATCAAGGGGATCAATTTTCTGACGTGATCCCTTGATGCGAGTTCGGGCACGACCCCGCCGTACTCGGCATGAGTCTGGATTTGGCTGAAAATGCGGTGCGCTAACAGGCCTTCAGTTTCTGAATAGGCGGCAACGCCGGTTTCATCGCAGGAGCTTTCGATACCGAGAACGATCATGAGGGTTTTGCCAATTGGGTAGATGTCGGTATAATGAACGGCTTTTGGTTCGCCCCGGGATATCCCGGAACACTAACGCATTGATTTGCTTGTATATTTTGGAAGTCTTTCATGCCTTCAATTAAGATCAGAGAGAACGAGCCCTTCGAAATCGCGATTCGTCGCTTCAAGCGCGCTTGCGAAAAGGCAGGCACCCTGTCAGAAGTTCGTCGTCGCGAATTCTACGAGAAGCCGACCGAAGAGCGGAAGCGCAAGGCTGCTGCTGCTGTTAAGCGTCACCTGAAGAAGCTTTCTCGTGAGCGCTTTGCTCTGCAGAATCTCCGTAAGGGTCGTCCGCAGACCGAAAGGTAATTGGGCATGAGCGAACTCAAGCTCAGGCTCCAGTCTGACATGAAATCGGCCATGAAGGCCGGTGAAAAAGACAAGCTGGGAGTCATCCGTCTCATTCTTGCTGCGATCAAGCAGCGAGAAGTAGATGAACGGATTGAGCTTGATGATGCAGCAGTCCTCGCTGTTCTTGACAAAATGGTCAAGCAGCGCCGGGAGTCGATCTCGCAGTATGAGGCGGCTCACCGTGAGGATTTGGCAGAAGTCGAACGGGCCGAGATCACGGTCATACAGGATTATCTGCCGTCTCCTCTGACCGATGACGAGATTGCGGACCTGATCGCCAAGGCGATCGAAGAAACGGGTGCCGCAGGCCCAAGTGGCATGGGCAAGGTCATGGCCGTGATTAGGGCGCCTATGCAGGGGCGCGCCGACATGACGGTTGTCAGTGCCAAGGTCAAGCAGCAGCTGGGCGTCTAGTCCTTCCGTTGCAAGTTTGTGCATGTCTGCCCCTCAGGGGCACCTAAAGCCCGGTTTCCGGGTCCACCCTCCGATGACCTGACGCGAGGCCCATGGCGGGCAGAATCCCTGATACGTTCATACAGGATCTTCTCGCTCGGACCGATCTGGTCGAGTTGATCGAAACTCGCATTCCCCTGAAGCGCTCGGGAAGTAATTACACTGCGCGCTGTCCGTTTCACGACGAAAAAACCCCCAGCTTCTCTGTAAGTCGAACCAAGCAGTTGTACTACTGCTTTGGCTGTGGTGCCAAGGGTACGGCGATCAGTTTTCTGATGGACTACGATCGGCTGAGCTTTCCTGAGGCCATCGAGGCACTTGCTGAGACGCAGGGTCTTGAGGTCCCTCGTGAGGAGGGAGATGCTGGACAGCGGCAGTCGCGAGATCACGTCCGCACTTTCTATGAGGCGCTTGAGCGCGCATCCCGATACTACCAACAGCAACTCCGTAGCCATCCTTCGGCAAATCTGGCCGTTGATTATCTCCGGGGAAGAGGGGTCAGTGGCGAACTGGCCCAGCGGTACCAGGTCGGATTTGCTCCTGGGGGGCTTCGTAATCTCCCGGCAGAGGATTTGGACATCATGAAAGGCGCCGGGCTGGTGCATGAAAAGAACCCAGGCCGAGTCATGGATTGGTTCCGTGAGCGCATCATGTTCCCGATTCGGGACCGTCGGGGTCGGACGATCGGGTTCGGGGGGCGTGTGATCGGGGAGGGGCAACCCAAATACTTAAATTCACCAGAAACGGACGTTTTCCACAAGCATCGTGAAGTCTATGGGCTCTATGAATTGCTGGATGCGGTTCGCAAGCCCGAGGCGATTCTGGTGGTTGAGGGTTACATGGATGTCATTGCTCTCTCGCAGTTTGGTGTCTTGAATGCCGTTGCCGCCCTAGGGACAGCGACATCCCCTGATCATGTGGGACTCCTGTTCCGTTACACGCCGGTGATCGTTTTTTGTTTCGATGGGGATGCTGCCGGGCGCCGCGCTGCATGGAAGGCGCTTGAATCCAGTCTTTCACATCTGAGGGAGGGGAGGCAGGTCAGGTTCCTGATGCTGCCCGATGGCCATGACCCCGACACGCTGGTTCGACAGGACGGGTCTGAGGCCTTCAGGGAGCGCGTCATGGAGGCTCAGCCCTTCTCTGACTATTTTTTCCGTTCTCTCGAGGAGGGTCTGGACCTCGGTAGTATCGAGGGACGGGCGGCGCTTTCCGCGAAGGCGGCTCCTTATCTTGAAAAAATCCAGTCAGGGGTGTTTAAGGAGATGCTTCAGGAGCGGCTGAGTCAGGTCACGGGCCGGGTTGGTCCCGGTGAGTTGGAGCGGGATATCCGGCGTTTTGCATCGCCGTCTATCGAGAGAAGGGCGGTTCGCGGCCAACCATCGGCGTTTCGAACATTCATGGCCCTCCTGATCCAGTACCCCGAATTGGTCGATCATCTGGATTCCGGAGCCATCGGGCTCCTGACGGAGAGTCACCCTCAGGGAGGCCTCTTGGGTGATGTGGTTGAATTTTTGATGTCCCATCCCCACGTCACACCGGCGGGGCTTCTGGAGGCGATGCGTGATCATCCCTCAGGCGACTTGATTGCACGGCTTGCAGCGTGGGATACACAAATCGCAGAGGATCGGGTCAATGAGATCTTTCAGGACTATCTGAGGCACTTGACGGCGAATCAGTCCCGCGAAGGGCGTCTTAAGATTTTGATCGATCGGGCTAGATCCGGCGTCCTGACTCCGGAGGAGCGCGAACAGATGCGCGACCTGACACAACAGTCTGATCACTGATTTCAATGGAAAGGACAGTAGTTTTGAGTTACACTATCCAGTTCCCGAAAGCAATCCTAAACGGGTCGGTTGATGAATCCTGAACAGCAGCAATCCCTCAAAGAACTTATCGCCAAGGGCAAGATGCAAGGTTATCTCACCTATTCTGAGGTGAATGACCACTTGCCGGGTGATGTCGTTGATCCAGAGCAGATGGAAGAAATCGTCTGCATGATCAATGACATGGGTATCGAGGTCCACGAGGACCGTCCGGATACCGACATGATTGCTGAAACGGCAGTCGTTACGGAGGACGATGAAGAAGAGGCGGCGGAAGTTGCTGCAGCCCTTGTTTCTTCCGTTGATACCGAACTTGGTCGCACCACGGATCCCGTCCGCATGTACATGCGTGAGATGGGTACGGTTGAACTTCTGACCCGCGAAGGTGAGCTTAAAATCGCCAAGCGCATTGAGGAAGGCATCAATGTGGCTGCAAGGGAACTCGTAAGGTTCCCTGTCGCCATGAATCACTTCCTTGCCGCCTTTGAAAGCGTGGAACGGGGTGAAATGCGGCTTTCTGAACTTATCTCCGACTTCTACGATCCCAATGCTCAAGACGAGCCTGTGGAAGCACAGTCGGTGGATGATGACGCAGATGATGAATCTGTGGATGATGCAGATACGGGGCCGGATCCCGAACTCGTCAAGGAAAAGCTGACCATCTTTGGTAAGCGCCTCAAATTGGCGACAACGTCCCACCACAAGAATGGGGCGCAGCACGAAAAGACACAGAAGGCATTCGACCAATTGGCCGAAACCTTCATGGAGTTCAAGAAGACGCCCGTGTTCTTCAAGGAGCTCACCGATATTCTCCGGGGAACGGTCGAACGTGTGCACGAGGAAGAGCGGATTATCCGTGATATCTGCGTGTTACGTTGCCGCATTCCGCGCGCCGAATTCATCGCCTCTTTCGTGGGGAGCGAGACGGATGAAGCCTGGGTGGATTCGTGGTTGGAGTCTGGTAAGCCCCAAGGTAAGACCATGGCGACCTATGCGGACGATATCCGCAACGCACAAAAGCGATTGGGCGAGATCGAAAAGGACAGCCTGATCACGATCAAGGACATCAAGGAAATCAATCGTCGGGTTTCTATCGGTGAAATCCAGGCCCGTGCGGCCAAGAAGGAGATGATTGAGGCCAACTTGAGGCTTGTCATTTCCATTGCCAAGAAATACACCAATCGGGGCCTTCAGTTCCTGGATCTGATTCAGGAAGGCAATATTGGCCTGATGAAGGCGGTCGACAAGTTCGAATATCGTCGAGGCTACAAATTCTCGACCTATGCGACTTGGTGGATCCGTCAGGCGATTACCCGTTCAATTGCTGATCAGGCGAGAACGATCCGTATTCCGGTACACATGATCGAAACGATC
>CAYFOC010000008.1:0-20794 GCA_964344615.1 uncultured Methylococcus sp. | reverse complement strand
GGGCCTTCTATGGATTGACCGCTTTCTCCGTGATCCTCCTCAGAATCAGGCAACCTGCGCTCCACCGCCCCTACCTTACGATCGGCTACCCCTGGATCCCATTGGCATTCACAGGCGTCGCCCTCATGTTTTGCATGAACATCGGCTTGAGACGCCCTACCGAAACCCTGATGGGACTGCTTTTCCTGGGTCTAGGCCTTCCGGTTTACCGCTTTTTTCAACAAGAAAGCCAAGGCAAAAAGGACATTTCGGGGTAGGATGACGCGCTGAAAGAGGCGCTCTCCAGAGAGAGCCAAACCTATATCAATAACGACAGAGGAGCCTTGCTATGTTTGGAGGAGTGATTGCAATTCTGATTGCCTACGGATTTTACCGTGCGGCCGAGACACGCCGTCTTCCGGGCTTTCAGTGGGCGTTCGGGGGCGCGATATCTTTTTATATCCCGAACTTTATCTGGAGCCTGACGATCGCCAAGCCCATGATGACTCAGGTCCATGCCGCATCCAATCCGAGCCCGGTAGGATCCTTGCTGGGGTTTTCTTCCGTTCTGGTCGGCACGGTGATTGCGGGGCTTGTCTATTACATCCTGCTTCGCCCAAAACCCAAAGACGGCGCTTGAGACTTCCGTCTTAAAGACACAAAAAAACCCGTCTATGACGGGTTTTTTTGGGATCAGCGAGCGATCAAAGCTTAGCAGCATTCTCGGCCAGATAGGCAGAAACACCGGCTGCATCAGCCTTCATGCCCTTGCTACCCTTGTTCCAGCCAGCCGGGCAAACTTCACCGTTGGCTTCGAAGAACTGAAGGGCATCAACCATGCGGATCAGTTCATCCATGTTGCGGCCCAGCGGCAGATCGTTGACGACCTGATGACGGACCAGACCGTCCTTGTCGATCAGGAAGGTGCCACGGTAAGCGACAGCTGCACCTTCAACCTCAACGTCGTACGCCTTGGTGATCGCGTGGCTGACGTCAGCGATCATGGTGTAACGAACCGGGCCAATACCGCCCTTTTCAACCGGCGTATTACGCCATGCAGCATGGGTAAACTGTGAATCGACGGAGACCGCGAGGACTTCGACGCCACGGCTCTTCAGTTCATCCAAACGGTGATCCAGTGCAACCAGTTCCGTCGGGCAAACAAAGGTGAAGTCGAGCGGATAGAAGATCACGGCAACGTACTTGCCCTTGGTCTTTTCGGAGAAGCTGTAGTCATCAACAATGCTGCCGCAACCCAGAACGGCTGCTGCTTTGAAATCGGGGGCTTTCTTGCCTACCAGTACGCTCATTGGTTGTTTCCTCGTATTTGTATTCCGATTCGAACGAACAGGGCGGCCGATCAGACCGCGCCCTAAAAGTCGGGGTAATTCTACACCAAATTAGTCGGGAATTACCTTGCCCCACCCAGGATCAGGCGGGCACGGTTCTGCGTTGCCTTACCTTCTCCGCTAAACGCTCAAGAAGCAGCTCCGAATCATCCCAGCCGAGACAAGCATCGGTGATGCTCTGGCCATATGCCAGATCCTGTCCTTTGACCAGCTTCTGGCTTCCGGCAACCAGGTGACTTTCCACCATCACGCCGAAAATCCGGCGATCCCCTTCACCGATTTGCTGGCCGACCTCTTCGCCCACCTGAAGTTGACGGTGGTACTGCTTGAGGCTATTGGCGTGACTGAAATCGATCATGATGCGATCCGGAAGACCCGCTTTTTCCAGCGCATCGGCAACATGTTGGACGCTGATCGGATCGTAGTTCGGGCGGTCGTTGCCTCCCCGAAGAATCACATGGCAATCCTTGTTTCCCGTTGTTGAGAAAATAGCCGAACGACCGGCCTTGGTCAGCGACAGGAAATGGTGCGCTCGACCCGCAGCGTTGATGGCGTCAATAGCCACCTGAACGCCGCCGTCCGTTGCATTCTTGAAGCCGACAGGACAAGAGAGTCCTGACGCCAGTTCACGATGCACCTGACTTTCGGTTGTTCTGGCACCGATCGCACCCCAGGAAATCAGATCAGAGACATACTGCGGAGAAATCACATCAAGGTATTCCGTCGCCGCGGGCATCCCGAGTTCATTCAGATCTCGAAGAAGACTGCGCGCCAACCGCAATCCCTTATTGATGTTGAAACTCTCATCGAGATCGGGGTCATTGATCAGGCCTTTCCAGCCCACCGTCGTGCGTGGCTTTTCAAAATAAACCCGCATGACGATGAGCAGGTCCTTTTCGTAATGCTTTTTCAGCGCGAGAAGCTTCTTGCCATAGTCGACAGCGGCCTTCGGATCATGAATGGAGCAAGGCCCTATGATCACGAGAAGACGATCATCTTCGCCGGCAAGAACCTTCTGGATATCTCGACGCGCAGACAGGACGGTCTCCGCCGCTGCCGAAGTAATCGGAAACTCCTCCAGGGCTTGAACCGGAGCAATAACTTCCTGGATCCCGGTGATCTTGAGATCGTCGGTGTTAAAGCGATTGTGCGCGACCGGAACGCTGTTCTCGGACTGTGTCATGAGCGGAAGTACCAGAGGGTTACGGTGCCGCGAAATGGGCACCAGGAACGAACAATGAAGTCATTTTACGCGGCACGCCCCACCGAGGCTACTCCGGCACGGGGAAAAGCACCATCAAAAGTTAAACCGTTTGTTCTTGATGCTCCATTGAAGATCAAGAAAAACCGGCTTTCCACCCTGCAGCAGGAATCGTTTCAGGACCGTCCCTTCCTTGTCGTAATATTCTCGGCCCCGGAAGAAATGAAGCTCATCGTAGATATCCTGTTGCCAGATGAGATCTGCTTCCAGGAAGTAATCCCCATCTTGAACCTTCTCGAAGATGAACTGCCCATCCTGATCGCAACGGGCGGTGCGATTCGTCGCCAAAAATCTGGCATCGAGTCGAGCGTCCGGCATCCGCTTTGATTTGATCAGATAGGCCAGATCGGCGGGTGTGCCCGATTCCGGGGACTGCTGATAATAGACCGTGTCTGCCCATGCGCTGGCATAGGCTGTAAACGGGATGAGTCGGACTGTGCCCTTCGCGCAGGTTAATGCCCCACCGGTACTCAAGCGAAGAAGCACCTTGCCAGCGACAGTCGCCGACCCTTCCTCAAGCAGTTGCTTGGCACGGGCCTGATCGAAACGAACCGTAGGCGCCGGTGGAAACTCAGGCGTCGAGGCACAGGCGCTCAGCAAACCCATCGCCAGAACCATGAATCCTTTGCAGCAAGGGTGCCACAGCATGGACTCCATCCGATCCAAAGGTCAGCCCACCCAAACCCGGGCATTACGGAACATGCGCATCCACGGTCCATAATCACCCCAGTCCGATGCCCGCCAGGAATTTTGTACGGATCGGAAACAGCGTTCGGGGTGAGGCATCATGATCGTGAAACGTCCGTCCAGAGTCGTGAGTCCCGTCACCCCTCCGGGTGAGCCGTTCGGGTTCATGGGGAAAACCTCCGTCGGCCGACCTGACGCATCGACATACCGCAACGCCACGTGCGCATCAGCCGCCGCCGACCCCGAGAATTCTGCCCGGCCTTCACCATGAGCAATAACCACAGGCATTCGTGATCCGGCCATTCCGTTCAGGAAAATGGAGGGCGAATCCTGAACTTCGACCATGACGACACGCGCCTCGAACTGTTCGGAATAATTACGGCGGAAACTGGGCCAAGACGCAGCCCCCGGGATCAAGCCGCTCAAGTGGGACATCATCTGGCAACCATTGCAGACACCGAGCCCGAAGGTATCCGATCGATGGAAAAAGGTTTCGAATTCCTCTCTCACGCTCGGATTGAAAAGGACAGAACGCGCCCAGCCTCCACCCGCACCGAGGACATCTCCATAGGAAAATCCGCCACAGGCGACAAGCCCCGTGAAGTCCTTGAGACTTTGTCGACCTTCGATGAGATCGGTCATATGGATATCAACCGATGAAAACCCCGCCCGGTCAAAGGCTGCGGCCATTTCGACATGCCCGTTGACGCCCTCTTCACGAAGAATGGCCACTCTGGGCTTAGACTTGAGATAGTACGGCGCAGCAACGTCCTGTTGGACATCAAAGCTGAGCTCGGAATAAAGACCTCGTTCCAGAGGATCCTTGATTCTGGCAAATTCGGATTGCGCGCAACTCGGGTTATCCCTGATTTCCTGCATCCGGAAACTGGTTTCAGACCAAAGGGCCTGCAACACGTCCCGCGCCTCGGAGAAATGCTCCTGCCCATGCTTCAGGACTCTGATTATGCCGTCAGAGGTCGCAGCTCCAACCCGGTGGACGCGATGGCCAAGGCCTATCGACTGGAAGGTTGCAAAGACCGCATCCAAGTCCTCTCGGCTCACTTCAATCACAGCCCCCAACTCTTCATTGAAGAGGACGTCATGAATCTCGCCAGATAGATCACTCAGATCAATCTGCAAGCCGGTCCGAGCGGCGAAGGCCATCTCGACCAGGGTGACAAACAATCCCCCGTCAGAACGGTCATGGTAGGCCAACAGTCGACCTTCGCCATTTAATTGCTGGATGGCCGCGAAGAACTGCTTAAACTCCGACACATCATCGAGATCCGGGCACGCGTCCCCAAGCTCACCATAGACTTGCGCCAGAATGGACCCGCCGACCCGATTGCGACCCGCCCCCAAATCGATCAGGAGAAGCGCACTCTCGCCTTCCTTGCGCTTCAGTTCAGGGGTCAGGGTTTTCGAGACATCGCTGACCGGCGCAAACGCCGAGATAATAAGAGACAGCGGCGAGCGCATGGCCTTTTCACCTTCGCCATCGCGCCATACCGTCTTCATGGACAGGGAATCCTTGCCCACAGGAATCGCAATCCCAAGCTCCGGACACACATCCATCCCGATCGTCTTGACCGTATCAAACAGACGAGCATCTTCTTCGGGCGATCCGCAGGCCGCCATCCAGTTGGCTGACAGCTTGATGTGAGAAAGGTCCGAGATGGCCGCCGCCGCAATGTTGGTCAGTGCTTCACCCAAAGCCATCCGACCGGATGCCGGTGCATCAATCAAGGCGATGGGAGCACGCTCACCCATGGCCATAGCTTCGCCGGTCAATGCGTGGAATCCGCTGGCCGTCACACCGACGTCGGCCACGGGAATTTGCCAAGGCCCAACCATCTGATCGCGGGCCACAAGACCACCGACCGAGCGATCGCCAATATGAATCAGGAAACTCTTGTCTGCCACCGCCGGATGACGAAGGACCCGCTGAATGGATTCCTTGAGATCCCATGTTTGCGCATTCAATGAGGCCAAAGGCACCGACTTTCTGACCCCTTCGCGCTCCATGCGTGGCGGTTTGCCGAAAAGAAGTGACATGGGAATGTTGACGGCATCCTCGCCCAAAAGCCGGTCTGCCAGAACCAGTTGTTCTTCCTCGGTCGCATAACCGACCACCGCATAAGGACAGCGCTCACGTGCACAAAAACGGTCGAAATCAACCAACCGATCCGGATCAATCGCAAGCACATAACGCTCCTGCGATTCATTGCACCAGATCTGCATGGGCGTCATTCCCGGCTCATCGCTCAGGACTTCGCGCAATTCAAACCGCCCTCCGCGACCGGCATCATGAATGATTTCCGGTACCGCATTGGAGAGGCCGCCCGCACCAACGTCATGGATGGAAAGAATCGGGGTGGCTTCACCCAAGGCATTGCAGCGATTGATGACTTCTTGGCATCGACGCTGCATCTCGGGGTTTTCTCGTTGCACCGAGGCAAAATCAAGATCTTCCGCACTCTGGCCTGAGGCAACCGATGACGCGGCGCCACCCCCGAGACCAATCAGCATGGCAGGCCCACCGAGAACGACGATGGCCGCGCCTTCCGGGAGGCTCTTTTTACCGAGCTGGGATGACCGGATATTGCCCATACCCCCGGCCAGCATGATGGGCTTGTGATACCCGCGGAAACCCTTGCCTTCCGGATCGGCCTGCTCGAACGTCCTGAAGTAACCACAAATGTTCGGCCGCCCAAATTCATTATTGAATGCCGCACCGCCCAAGGGGCCTTGGAGCATGATGTCGAGCGCCGAGGCAATGCGAGCCGGCTTGCCGTTATCCTTTTCCCAGGGCTGGATGAAACCAGGAATCTTGAGATCCGATACGGAAAACCCCGTCAGGCCCGCCTTGGTGTGTGAGCCACGCCCTGTCGCTGCCTCATCGCGAATCTCACCACCTGAGCCCGTAGCCGCCCCTGGAAACGGGGAAATCGCGGTCGGGTGATTGTGCGTTTCTACCTTCATCAGGATATGAGCAGGCTCCTCCTGATACTGATAGCCATGACTTTCGGGATCCCGAATAAATAATGCCGCTGTCGGTCCTTCGATCACCGAGGAATTATCGCTGTAGGCGGAAAGAATCCCATCCGGCGCAACCTTGCTGGTATTTCGAATCATGGCGAAAAGCGAAAGCGCCTGTTCATCGCCATCAATCGTCCACTTGGCATTGAAGATCTTGTGCCGGCAATGTTCTGAATTGGCCTGCGCAAACATCATGAGCTCGACATCGGTCGGGTCACGCCCGAGCGCTGTATAGCTACTGAAGAGATAATCCAGTTCATCCTCCGACAACGCGAGCCCCAGAGAACGATTGGCTTCATCCAGAGCGCTTCGACCTTTGGACGAAACCGCAATCCGGTCAAGGGGCTGCGGGCTTTCATGCTGAAAAACCCTCGACTCCTCGCCGGCTGCGAGGATAGCCTGCGTCATTCGGTCATGGAGTTTCGCTGAGATCTGGGTCAAGAGTCCCGGATCCACCGATTCATCCAGTCCGACCAGCGTGAATCGGATGGCTCTTTCGATCCGCACAACGGCGCCCAATCGACAGATATGGGCGATGTCGGTCGCCTTGCTCGACCAGGGTGAACGGGTTCCTAGACGCGGTACGACCAGCAGCTCAAGGCCTTGGGGGATAGAGGCTTCCACATCGCCATAATCCAGAATCGTCTTGAGCCTTGATTCCTCTTCACTCTGAAGGGCGCGCGATACTTCCACCAAGTGCTCAAACGAGGCATGAATGCCCTTGAGGTTCGGACAAAGCGTCTTTAATTCCTGCAGAAGTCTCTCGCCGCGAAAGGCTGAGAGCGCCTTCGGACCCTTGAGTGTGATGAGCATGAGCCGGCCTTCAGATTTGAAATGGGATACGGGAGAGGGAGAGCCCTCTTGACCATAAGGCCTGGCGAGCGAACTCGTGCCCGCCAGCCAGACCTCTTGAACGTCTACTTCGCCGGATGTTCCGACTTGGCATTCAATGCCGTGGATTGTAGTGCTTCGTTGAGCTCCTTGAGCAATTCGAATCCTTCGCCACCCTTGGTGGTGGCTCCTTCGGAATCGAGAACGAAGATGGACGTCGATCCCTTGTAGGGCTCGACCTTGATTCGGAATTCATCCGTTTTCGCGGGACCGCCGTTCCACATGTCTTGCAGATCGCCTATCAGGCCCCGATCCTCGTACTGCTGCTGATTCTTCTTGTAATGAACCACGAGCATACCGTCTGCCTTGTTTTGATCGATGACTTCAAGGCGCATACGACCCAAGGCCTTCGACAGCTCCGCCCAGGCAATATCGTAAGGCGCCTGCATCTCAATGACGGGAATATCATGGAGATTTTCAGCGATCACAGGCTTTGGATGACTCCGAGCCGCTTCCAGTTCCTTGACGGTTTCTGGCGTCATTTCCGTGCCAGGAGGCGGAGTAGCCTCGCGAAGACTGGCCGGTGCAGGCTTTTCTTCAGCGGCCGCCGACTGCCAGGACTGACGGTTCCCACCGACAGCGCCGTCCAGCGTTGAAGAGGTTAAATCCGGCGGTACTTCAAGGGCCGGGATTTCGCTGATGTATTGGTATTCCTTCTGCTTATCCGGAAACCAGCTCTTTACCGTCTCACAGCCGGTGAGCGTGGTCGCAATCGCCGAACAGGTAACGATGGACAAAGCCCGAAGGCGGTTCCGGATCATATTTTGCCCGATCAAATGACACCAGCCTGACGCATGGCCGCACGCACGACATCGTGATAAGCCGGCAAAAGCCAGGTCAAAGGCAGCCGTATCCCCTCATGGATCAGCCCCATCTCTGCTAGCGCCCACTTCACCGGAATGGGGTTGGACTCCACGAACAGGTCCCTGTGCAGGCCTTGCAGCGTGGCATCAATCGACTCGACCTCAACCTTATCTCCCCGCCGTGCCGCCGCACAGAGCTCATGCATCTTGCGCGGTGCAACGTTGGCCGTCACAGAAATGACCCCATGCCCTCCCATCAGGCAGAAGGCGCCCGAGGTGGCGTCATCGCCGGAATACAGAAGAAAGCCAGGGTCGACACGATCAAGAATCTCCTTGGCCCGCGCCAGATCACCGGTGGCCTCCTTGAGGCCAATGATGTTGGGGATCTTCGATAACCGGACCACTGTATCCGGCAGCATGTCGCAGCCTGTGCGACCCGGAACGTTATAGAGAATCTGCGGGATATCGACCGCTTCCGCGATCGCCTTGTGATGGAGGTAGAGACCTTCTTGGGTCGGCTTGTTGTAGTACGGCGTCACCAAAAGGCAGGCATCGGCTCCAACATCCTTGGCCTTTTGCGTCCAATGGATGGCCTCCTTGGTGGAATTGGCCCCTGTGCCAGCGATGACAGGGACCCGACCTGCAACGGTTTCCACCGTAAATCGGATGACCTCGCAATGCTCTTCTTCATCCAGCGTTGCGGACTCCCCTGTGGTCCCGACCGAAACAATGGCATCGGTCCCCTCGCGAATATGAAATTCGATGAGCCCTCGCAGGCTGTCCCAGTCAACGGAACCATCGGATTCCATGGGCGTTACCAATGCGACCTGACTACCCTGAATCATGCGGAATTTCCGGCTCTTAAAAGGATCAATGGTACCGTGTGCCAAACCACCGTGACAACCGCTTCGCCCAGAGAGCCGCGCCAATATCCAGAAATGTTAGTGGTAAACTAGCGACATTCCTGCGCGCTCAACGAATCGTCATGCAACTTGTCATCACCGTCCTCGGAAATAATCAGCCCGACCTCATCATCGAACTGACTCACACCATCAAAGAAGCCAAGTGCACGGTGGTCGAAAGCCGCATGACCGAGCTTGGCCGGCAATTCGCGGGTCATCTGATGGTCGAAGGCAACTGGAATCACATCGCGCGCCTTGAAAATGCTCTGGACACGCTGGCCAACCGGTTCCAGCTCAAGATCCAGATGATGCGTGCGGAGGAAACCGAAACTGAAGTCACCGAAGAACCGGGACTTCCCTACGCGATCGACATCTTCGCAACAGACCAGATCAATAACATTCATGATCTGAGCGAGTTTCTGGCCAATCGAGGCGTGTCCATCCTCGATATATCCAGCAGTCGTTATCCCGCCCCCTTCACGACGGCCCCTTTGTTCCTTGCTCACATGATCGTGAGAATTCCGATCGGCATGCGAATCGTGTCACTCCGCGATGAATTCCTCGATTTTTGCGATCAGATGAATCTGGATGCCATTCTGGAACCGGTTAAGCGCTGATCGGTCCAAGCCGATTTAACCGATTGAGAGAAAAAACCATGTCGTTCGAAAAAGGGACCAAAGTCCCCGACTTTTCACTCACCGCCACCTCCGGAATCACGATCTCCCCCTCCTCTTTTGCGGGCCGGAAGGCTGTCATTTATTTCTACCCCAAGGACAGCACTCCGGGCTGCACGCTTGAGGGGCAGGACTTCAGGGACCTACACGAGGCATTTGAGGCCGCAGACACCATGATCTTCGGTGTTTCCCGCGACTCCCTCAAGTCTCACGAAAACTTCAAGTGCAAGCAGTCCTTCCCCTTCGAACTGATCAGCGACCCCGAGGAGACGCTGTGCCAGATTTTCGACGTCATCAAGATGAAGAACATGTACGGCAAGCAGGTTCGGGGCATTGAAAGAAGCACGTTCCTGATTGACCGGGATGGCACCTTAGCCCACGAATGGCGCAAGGTGACGGTCAAGGGGCATGCGCTTGAAGTCCTTGAAAAAGCCAAGGCACTTGCCTAAATCCCACGAGACGGACCACCAACGTGCTCCCCGCCATTGAAATTGAGCCAAAGGGCACTCACCGATCCAGCATTATCTGGCTTCATGGCCTCGGTGCCGACGGCCATGATTTTGCGCCTATCGCCTCCGAACTTGACCTGCCGGAGACTCTGGGAGCACGGTTCATCTTCCCTCATGCCCCAAAGCGCCCCGTCACCATCAATGGCGGATTCGTGATGCGCGCCTGGTATGACATCGCTTATACCGATCTTGGCAGAACCCCTGACCTTGAAGGAATCGAAGCCTCCCTGGGAGACATTGCAGCACTCATAGCCTGCGAAAAAGAGAAAGGGATCCCGGCGGACCGAATTCTTGTCGCGGGATTCTCCCAAGGTGGCGTCCTCGCGATGGAAGCCATCAGTCAATTCCAGGAAGACATCGGAGGCGCCATTGCACTGTCGGGCTATCTGGCCAGACCCGGGGCGATTCCGCCAGCCAGAGGGCGTCGCCGCCTGTATCTGGCTCATGGAACGCAGGACACGATTGTTCCCTTTCACCTCGGCGTTGACGCCAAGGAAGAAATGGAATCAGGAGGGTATGAAGTGACGTGGGGCGAGTGGCCCATGGCTCACACCGTCTGCATCGAGGAAATCGATGCCATCCGATGCTGGATTTTGGAGACCTTAGAGCCCTGAAGCCCGGCGATGCCCTTTGAGAACCACCCAGCCATCCAGGACTTCGGTCGGCTCAAACTCAACGAATGGGGCATAAGCCTCTCTGACGCCCTCAGCCTGAGCTTCCAGAATACCTGAGAGCGCAAGGGCTCCCCCAGGCTTCAAGTGAGAAAGAATACTGTCAGCGAGGTCGACCAAGGGCCCTGCAAGAATGTTTGCGACCACAACGTCACAGACGTCATGAACGTCATCGGAAGGATAAGCGCAACGCAATCGGTCCTCGACCCCGTTCTTTAGCGCATTGTCACGCGTTGCCGTCAAAGCCTGCGGATCGATATCAATCCCGATGGCTTCAGAAGCTCCAAGCCGAAGCGCAGCAACCGCAAGAATGCCTGAGCCACATCCAAAATCAAGCACGGTCTCTCCGCGCCAGACCAATGAATCCAGCCAGCGCAGACACAGCGCCGTGGTGGGATGAGTTCCAGTTCCAAACGCCAGACCCGGGTCCAGGAGAATATTGACGGCCTCAGGGTCAGGAGCCTCAAACCCGGTGGGACAGATCCAGAGCCGCGGCCCAAATTGCATGGGTTGAAAATGCTCCATCCACGCCCGCTCCCAAACCTGATCATCAAGCTCAGTATCAGACCAGGCCACGATAGATTCGCCAAATGCCTTACGGGCGGCCGATTCAAAGCCACCCGTTGGCGTATCTGCCTCAAAAAGCCCCGTAACCTTGGTCAAAGACCACAGCGGAGTTTCCCCCGGAGGGGGCTCAAAGAGGGGCTGATCACCGGCGTCATCCAGTGAGACGGAGAGGGCGCCACGCGCCATGAACCAGTCCGAGACACGCTCAGCCAGGCCTTCGTCTACGGTTGCCGCCAGCTGGCGCCACATTCTAGTGCTTCAGCCCGAGTTTCTTCTCGAGGTAGTGGATGTTCTTTCCACCCTCTTCGAATCCTTTGTCATTGATGATATCGAGGAGAAGGGGAATATTGCAGTTGATACCGCCAATCACCATTTCATTGAGTGCTGTCCGCATTCTTGCGAGCGCACTTTCACGGGTTTCGCCGTGCGTGATCAGCTTTCCGATCATGGAGTCGTAATACGGTGGAACGCGGTATCCATTGTAGATATGCGTTTCAACACGAACTCCGGGGCCACCTGGCATATGGAACTGCTCAATCAGACCTGGACTTGGAATGAAAGTCTTGGCGTCTTCCGCGTTGATTCGACATTCGACGGCATGGCCACGAAGCCTGACGTCAGCCTGTGAAATCGAGAGCTTCTCACCCGCGGCGACCAAAAGCTGTTCTTTGACAATATCGAATCCTGTCACCAGTTCCGTGACCGGGTGTTCAACCTGAACTCGTGTGTTCATTTCAATGAAATAGAACTCACCATCCTGGTAAAGGAATTCGAAAGTCCCGGCACCGAGATAACCGATTTCGAGACAGGCCTTGACGCAACGCATGCCCATCGCCTGACGCTTTTCCTCAGAAATGCCAGGAGCGGGTGCCTCTTCAACAACCTTCTGATGACGACGCTGCATCGAACAATCGCGCTCACCAAGGTGAACACAATTGCCATGCGCATCGGCCAGTACCTGAAATTCAATATGGCGCGGATCTTCCAGGAATTTCTCCATGTAGACCATATCGTTGCCAAACGCGGCTCCCGCTTCGCCCTTTGTCAGCTCAATGGAGGCAATCAGATTGCCCTCGCTGTGAACGACGCGCATGCCACGACCACCGCCGCCACCCGCTGCCTTGATGATGATCGGGTAACCGATCGCCTTGGCCAATCTCAGATTTTCTTCAGGATCCTCGCCCAGAGGACCGTCTGATCCGGGAAGACAAGGGATACCTGCCTTTTTCATCGCCTCAATCGCCGCCACCTTGTCGCCCATGACACGAATCGTTTCGGGCTTGGGGCCAATAAAGGTGAATCCGCTCTGCATCACACGTTCAGCAAAGTCAGCATTTTCGGAGAGGAAGCCGTAGCCGGGATGGATCGCCTCTGCGTCCGTGACCTCAGCTGCAGCAATGATCGCCGGCACATTGAGATAGCTTTCCTTAGAGGCCGCAGGGCCGATACAAACGGACTCATCCGCCAATCTGACGTGCTTGAGATCTCGATCTGCTTCTGAGTGGACCGCAACGGCTTTGATGCCGAGTTCCCGACAGGCGCGGAGAATGCGCAGAGCGATTTCGCCCCGGTTGGCAATTAGGATTTTTTCGAACATGACGTGTTCCTTTAATCGAGCGCTGAAACGGTGGCACCGCGGCCACCGTCGGTGGCTAGGCCTTACTCAATGATGAAGAGCGGCTGGTTGTATTCCACCGGCTGGGCATTTTCGACAAGAATCCGCGTGATCTTGCCAGACTTGTCCGCTTCGATCTGATTGAGGATTTTCATGGCCTCGATGATGCAGAGCGTATCGCCTGCCTCAACGCGCTGCCCCAACTCCACGAACATCTTCGCACCGGGCGTTGGGCACCGATAAAAGGTTCCAACCATCGGGGAACGAACAATGTGTCCGGTCAACTGATCCGCATCGCCCTTCTTGGCATCCGTTTCCTGGGCCGCTGGTGCTGCCGCAACCGGGGCAGCGGCAACGGGAGGGGGTGCATAGTAGGCGGGAGCCGGTTGAACGACCGAGCTGTTACGGCTGATTCGAACAAACTCTTCGCCTTCATGGATTTCAATTTCGGCGACATCGGACTCGCCGATCATGTCGATTAATTTTTTTATTTTGCGAATATCCATTGATTAACGACCCTGGGTTGGTTTGATGACGGCAATCGCTGCATCGAAGGCCAGCTCATAACCGAGCGGCCCAAAGCCGAGGATGACTCCTCGTGCAATGTCAGAAAGATAGGAATGCTGGCGAAACGGCTCCCTCGCATGCACGTTCGAGAGATGGACCTCGATAAAGGGCAGCTTGGTAGCTAGAAATGCATCGCGAAGTGCAATGCTGGTATGCGTATAGGCACCGGGATTGATGATCACGCAGTCGACACCCGTTTTAAAGGCATCATGCACAAAACCGATCAGCTCGTGTTCGGCATTAGACTGATGAAATTCCAGCCGGATTCCTGCTTGACCCGCCTTCTGCTTCAGACGACCTTCAATGTCCTCAAGCGTGTCAGACCCGTAAAGACCAGGTTCACGAACACCGAGAAGATTGAGATTCGGTCCATTCAGGACAAGTATCGTGGCCATGCAGTGAGTGGAATGCTCCGAAATACCCAAAAAACGCCGATATTTTGCCGAATTTCCAGCACGATGTCCATGAAAAGTGACCTTATCAGGCCATTTTTGAAACGTCGTTAACTGCCCTTCGGAAGGAGGGATTCAATCACTTTAAGAAGCGGCCCCTCCTCATAGATTCCCACTTTCACCTGCTGCTTCTCACCGTTCTGGTCGAAGACAACTGTAAAAGGGAGTGCCGAAAGATCGTTACCCAGACTATCCGCCCAAGCCGGAATGTCTGCGCCTCCGACCCAGATGGGATACGTTACCGGAAAATCCCGAAGATAGGCCTTAACCGTCGCTGGATCATCTAGAGCGATCCCGATGAACTGGACGCCTCTACCACCTAATCGAACCTGGAGATCGGAGAAGGTTTTCATTTCCGAACGACACGGCTGGCACCACGTTGCCCAGAAATTAAGAACCAGCACCTTGCCCTTGAATTCAGCGAGATGGTGCGCCCTCCCGTCCAGATCCACCAGCAACGGCTCCGGGAGAACGGCCGCGGGCCGTCCGATCAGACTCTGCTGCGCAAGGTACCCAAGCCCCGTCGCCAGAACACCCACAACCAAAAAGACCAAAAATCGTCCCATCACTGGACCACCTTGTGCAAAACAGCCATGAAATCAGCCGCATCCATGAAACCGATGACGCGTTGTCGTTGCCTTTCCTCCCCGTCGACGCCAAAGAAAATGACGGCAGGAGGACCAATCAGATGAAAGCGCTCAAGGAGCGCCTTGTCTGCGGCGGAGTTCGCCGTCACATCGGCTCGGAGCAATTCGAACTTCCGAAGATCCTGCGCCACCTTCGGATCCTCAAAGGTGTAACGCTCCATCTCCTTACAAGAGATGCACCAGTCGGCATAAAAATCGAGCAACACCGGGCGCCCTTCAAGACGAGCCCCCTCAAGGGCGCGCTCGAGCTCATGGACGCTGGCAACCCGCTTGAACGCTGTGACCTTTTCGGTTGAAGGCGCACTGACGTGATGTTTTTTCAGGGGAAACAGCAGATCGGTCTGGCCTTCTGCCAATCCCATCAACAGGAAACCGCCATAAATCAGGAGGACCAGCCCCACGCCCTTTCGAAAAAGGATCCAACCACTGATCTCAAGTGGCAGAGAGTCCAAGACTCGAAGGTAAGTCGCAAGAATAATGAGGAATGCGCCTGAAAGTAACATCATGGCTTCGCTAGGAAGGACACGGCCCAGCAACCAAAGAGCTGTTGCCATCATTCCAACCCCAAAGATGCGCGTCACACCCTCCATCCATGGGCCTGCCTTGGGCAAAATCTTGCCCGCCGAAAGCCCTATCAAAAGCAGAGGAACCCCCATCCCTATCCCTAATGCAAACAAGGCAATCCCGCCAAGGACCGCATCACCACTCTCGCCGATATAGATCAGAACGCCGGCCAGAGGCGCAGCAACACAAGGCCCGACAATCAGAGATGAAAGCGCCCCCATGAGTGCAGCTCCCGCCATCGTCCCGCCATGTAGGCCCCTTGAAGCCAGCGCGACGCGTTCCTGAATGATTCGGGGCACCTCAAACTGGAACACCCCGAACATGGAAAGCGCCAACAAGACAAAGAATCCGCTGAACGTCGAAATCACCCAGGGATTTTGAAAATACACCTGGAGATTTTCTCCAAACAGGCCTGCAATCACGCCAAACGCCATGTAAGACAAGGCCGAGGCCACCACATAGCTGAGTGACAACAAGAAACCCCGCATGGCCGTGAGGCGCTCTCCCTGCCCCACAATGATCCCTGACAGAATGGGAATCATCGGGAAGACGCAAGGTGTCAGCGAAAGGAGGAACCCCATCCCCAGAAAGCTCAGCAATACAGGCCAAAGCGCTTTTTCCTTGAGCGCCTGAACCACTGAGCATTGCTCTGAAAGCCCCTCCGTATCCACGAAGCCTTCTGCCGCCTTGGCACTACACTCCCCCGCCATTCCTTCCGACTTTGCCGTGACCGATTCGTCGGCTCGATGCCCCTCAGAAATACTTCGGGGATCTAGCCTCACCGTCTGCGTCATCGGGGGGTAACAGACCCCACGATCAGCACACCCCTGGAAACTGGCCTTGAACTCGACAATCTGGTCAGGTTTGAGACTCCCCGCCAGCGGTATCGTCAACACCAAGTCGTCACGAAAAATCTCGACGGTCCCGAACTCAGGATCCTCATGAGGAAGTCCGTGCGGTAAGTCTCGCGCTGCAATAGCGGGGTGCCTAGCTCCTTGCAGTTCGAACTCAAATTTTTCTCGATAAAGATAGTAGCCGGGCGCGATCCGCCAGGTCGCCTCTATGGTGGAGTGGCTTATCAGTCGCGCGGAAAATTGAAAGGCCCGTTCTGCAGGCAACAGGCTCTGGGACGGCGCAAAGCGATCAAAAAAACCGGACAACGCCGAGTCCGACGGCGCTGCGGGTACGCCGGATGCCATGACAAGCAGCCCAAAAGCGACAACCAGCCTCAAGGAAGTCGTTCCCCCCTTAAACCACCTCAGCACCCCAAACCCCGTCATGACTTGTTTCCTCTGGAAATCCCAATATTTTCCCGCATCCAGGACAGGTAATCCTCGGAACCTGCAACCAGTGGCACAGCGATCAATTCCGGAACCTCATAAGGAACCTCCTCTCGTATCACAGCCTCTAATGCATCAAGCCTTGCCTGATGGGTCTTGATCAGGAGAAGATGCTCCGCCTCGCATTCGACCTGACCTTTCCAAAGATAATGGGATTCAACGCCAGGAATAACATTGACACACGCCGCCAACCCTTCCTGAACCAGTCGTCCAGCCAACCGGCGCGAGACATCGGAATTGGGGCACGTACTCAACACTACACACTCCTGCATTGTCATGTTCACCCACCCCAAAATTGGGCAATTTTAAAGAATTTACGGATTAAGAAACGAAATGCCGCCAATCATCAAGATCCTGCTGCTTGTCTTCCCCTTCCTGGAAATTTCACTGCTGGTCCAGTTCGCTGCCGTTGCCGGATTCATTCCGGTCCTTGGATCATTGCTACTGGCCGCATCTCTGGGCACCGTGATTATTCGTCTTCGAGGATTTTCCGCACTGTTGCATATGCGAAAGAGCGTCGAGTCCGGCCAGATTCCAGCCGGGGAAATCCTCAAGGATGGCATATCGGCCTTCGGGGGGCTTCTTCTCATCATTCCAGGTCTCCTGAGCGATGTAATCGGACTCCTCTTGCAGATCCCCATCATTCAAGTCTGGCTGGGCAACCTCATTATCCAGAAAGGCGTCACATCGTTTCGAACCACGGCGTATCGCCCCACCTCATCGGTTATCGAGGGAGAATACACCCGATCTCAAGATGTCCGGAATCATATCGATCGGGACCCATCCTGAGCCTCTAGTCCACCAGCACGCGGAGATCATCATGACGATTCAGCTGAACAGTCAACTTCCAAGCGGCCAACTCATCGAATGTGACGAATTCGACCCCACGACGGGCTGCGCCATCAACCCCAAAACCATTGATCCTGCGGTAGAAGCTCAATCGGGATGCATCGTCATATTTGGTGTCCCCGGCGCGTTTACCCCCACCTGTTCACAGAAACATCTGCCGGGTTTCCTCGCGCTGGAGGATCAACTCAAGGCGAAAGGCGTCGACCAGATATGGTGCCTCTCCGTCAATGATCATTTTGTGATGACCGCCTGGGGTCGAGAACAAAAGGCCCTTGGAAAAATTCGCATGATGGCCGATGGATCAGCTACCTATTCAAAAGCACTGGGTCTTGATCGTGATCTCACCCCCAATGGGATGGGTGTCCGTTGCAGAAGATTTGCCATGATCGTTCAGGACGGAGTCATTACCTACCTCGGCGTTGAAGAATCCGGCCAATTCGGCGTTTCAACGGCCGAAGCCGTATTGGCCCATCTCGACTGACCACTACTCCCTCTAAGAGGCAGCGAAAATGAAAAAAATACGCTGGGGTATCCTCGGTGCCGCGAGGATCAACGAGCGAATGTTACCGGCGCTTTTAGAGTCGCCCAGCAGTGAACTTGTCGCCATTGGCAGCCGGAGAGAGGGAGCCGCTCGCGAAACCCTTGGCCGACTGGCCCCAGGGACAACCACGGTTGCCGCGCACGATTCGCTTGAACCCATCCTCGCCGATTCGGGTATCGATGCGGTCTACATTCCACTAGGGAACGGCGAGCACGCCGAATGGATCCTCAAGGCCATCAGGGCCGGAAAACATGTTCTGTGCGAAAAGCCCCTGGCCATTTTTCCTGAAGATATTCGAAAAATTCAGGCGGAAGCGAGCACACATGGCGTGAAGGTCATGGAAGGCTTCATGTACCGCTTTCACCCGCAACACCAACGCGTAAGAGAACTGATCGACACGGGCTTGATTGGAGAGATTCGAAGCGTACGCACCAGCTTTTCCTTCATGATGAAGCCGGCTCGCCTCTACCGCATCAGTAGCGACATCCATCAAGGAGGTGGCGCCATGTGGGACATTGGTTGCTACGCGGTTCATAGCGCCAGGATGTGGATGAATGGCAATCCCCGGTCAGTGAGCGCGATGATGCACTTTGCCGACTCTGGAGCCGACCTCTCGACAAGCGGGATCATCGATTTTGGCGAGGGACGGCGAGCCCATTTCGACTTCAGCTTTGAATGCACCCGTCGGTCTGAATACGAGATCACAGGGACGCTCGGGACCCTTCGTTGCCCCACCGTCTGGCAATTGCCAGGCGATGTGCCTGAAATCTCCTGGCGAACAGAAAGTGGTCAAGAGGGGCAGGAAACGCTTCAAGCCTCCAATCACTTTGTCCTTGAAGTCGAAGGTTTTTCACGCGCCATCCGTGAGAACTCCCCCCTGCCCCTGACGCTTGAGGACGCCTACGAGAATTGCAGAATCATCACTGCCGCCATCGAATCCGCCAAAACGGCCCGTCATATCCCACTTTAAAGACCCCATGCCAACTACCGACCCCAAATCCTTCGAGTTCTTTGAGCAGACCTGGCGGGTCTACAGAAAGATCGTCGATGAAAACTGGATGAGTCATCGAGAAATTTTCGATGAAGTGACCCGCACACTGAATGAAACCATTCCCCCTGATGCGCGCCTATTGGATTTGGGCTGCGGTGACGGAGGAACCATGGCTCCGGTTCTTGAGCAAATTCACTATGGCCACTACCTGGGAGTCGATGCGTCCGAGCCGGCCTTGTCACTGGCTCGCCAGACGCTAGCAGAGCAAGGCGATAAGACTCATTTGTGCTGCTGCGACATGCTGGACTTTCTCCGCCATTGGAGCGGGGAAAAATTCGACCTGATCTTGGTGAGCTTCTCTCTCCACCATCTGGACCCTGAACAAAAACGGGAGTTTCTGGGCCTTTGCAAAACCGTATTGTCGGATCAGGGGGTCATCATCATCGTAGACGTATTCCGAGCTGAGGGGCAGTCAAGAGAGGCCTACCTCAATGATTACTGCGAGGACATGGCCGATCGGTGGACCACATTGACTGCAAGGGAAC
Source organism: uncultured Methylococcus sp. (assembly GCA_964344615.1). Classification (GTDB taxonomy): domain Bacteria; phylum Pseudomonadota; class Gammaproteobacteria; order Methylococcales; family Methylococcaceae; genus UBA6136. The sequence continues at coordinate 1,351 of CAYFOC010000008.1, read as the reverse complement.
TTGAAATGGTCACCCATCACGTTCGAAATTTTGACTTCCCTGAATCCCTCGAAGATTTCATCAGGATTGCCGAATCCGCCCAGCTTCACCCTGGAAGGAACGCTTCATGGCATGGTTACCACGCTCACCTCACCCTCGAGCATTAGGATCTCATCGGCCTGACAGCTTCCTGTAATCAATCGAAAGCTTCAAGCCCGCAAAGCGGCCCTTGAGGCCGAGCATCTCATCTTTGGCAGGATCAAAGAAAAGTTTTGCCTCTGCAATGCGCCGCTCCTCAAATTCCGGATCAATGGCTTTTGAATCCGACTTGAAGTGATACACCAAAACCTTGAGGCCATTCTCGCGTAGCACCAATTCGGGTGGGCCCATGACCTTTGTGATGTCAGCCGATTTGGGGAGTTCTGCGATCAGCTTCGGAAGATCCTCGGGATCCACCTTGAGCTGACGCTTGTCCTGATCGATCTTCCCAAGACCAATGGAACGAATAGAGGCCTCGAGGAAGGCAACAGGCGCCATCTCGACGAAAAGAGGCGAGAAATCAAACGCCTCAAGCTTATGTTCCCGCGTATAGGTCATGATGAACGACACGACCTTTGTCTTCTGTTCCTCAGTCTTTGCGGGATCAAGATGAAAATCGAGGTACCACCGATAGGAGCCATCAGCCAACGTCTCTATACGCGTCGGATTGAGCTTGCTGAGATAAATAAAATCCTCGCTCAGGAGTACGGGTGATTTGAAATGCACGATGAAATGCTTATCCACCACCTCAATGCGCATGTTTTCATCAAAATCGGCTAACTGATTCTTGATTTCAAGCAACCTGAACCAAACACATCCAGACAACAAAAGACCCAGAAAAAAGACAAACCACCGCCTCGCAGGCGTTAAAGCTTTATATGGCACCACGAAGCTCTTCTCCATAGGGATCACTCTTGGCATTTTATGGGCTGAAATCACAGAATTAAACGCATCAAGACCACTGTCGTACTCGAACAAGACCTTTGTCTCCTCCAAGTGTTCGTCCATCGTATCGCAAGGAGAGCCCTCCCCGAACTTACCCCAGCGGGATCTATCGCAATGAATAACCGCGCGGATTCCAACTTGCCCACATCCTCTGGCGGGGATTATAATTCCGCTCTTGGATGGGTCGTTAGCTCAGTCGGTAGAGCATTGCACTTTTAATGCAGTGGTCGTGAGTTCGAGTCTCACACGACCCACCATTAAATTCAAAAACTTAGGCTCACTTCGGTGGGCCTTTGTTTTATCTGACGCTCCGTAGTCCCCACTTAATCGTTGCGACCTCACGGAGCAGACACGCGCCATTTCCAGACCAATCCCTCTTAACAATCTC
>CAYFOC010000007.1:0-22797 GCA_964344615.1 uncultured Methylococcus sp. | reverse complement strand
GATTGTCAATTCGGATGGCCATATTCTTGAAAAAACTCCAGTATGCGTTCGCATAGTTACCGGAGTAGGCAGATAGATTCCAGACGAAGTAATCCAATAGCCTTTGTCGCTCTGTGGTCTCCAAGGGAATGGAATCAATCAGGGACGACATGGTTTCCACGGCTGGTTTTACATTGTTTTCAAAACCTTCGCGTGTAAGACGAACATCGACGTGGGCATTGTTAATGAGTACGCCAGACTCATCCGTACTGATACCTAGAGCAATTTTGCTCGCATGTTCTTGCTGATCGAAAAAAATCCATCCCGGGCCTGCTGAATTCTGATCGTAATAGTTATTCAACATTTGGTTGACTTTGGACTTTAAGGTCCAAGTCAGCCATATGTTCGTATCAAAATGGTAAATCTGGTCGGAAAACTGGACATTAACGATTCCGAGCTTGTTTTCTTCTATCTGGCGTTTCCCATCATCAATGGTTTCCTGGATCTGCTTGAGCAGGGCATTGAAGTTTCTCGGCGTGTAGGATGGGATTATGTTAGTTGCAGATATAAGCTTCAGTGCCTTTATAACGTCTGGAGCTGTAAGTTGCGACTCTGTTGGATACTGCGCCCATTGCGCCAAGGTTTCCGGAGATACGTATCCATGTAACTGGAGCCACAGCCGTTCCTCGTCAAGGAATGGATACTCACGTGTCCTATCAATGCGACCCAGCACCACCCTGGATGCCATCCTCATTCTTTCTAACTTGTCGGGATCGATATAAGGACTGCTAAAGATATCGGCAATTTCAGTCATCCAGTCATGGATGCTCCATGGTAAAACAGCCTTATTGATGGAGTTCATGACGCCATATGGCTTTGTCGCGAGCTCAATCAGATCTGCCTTGTCAGAATCGCCATTAAACTCTACGTAGTCGGAAACCAGTTCCTTAGGAAGGGGAGGGTCAACGTGTGGATCTGTGTCAGCATCAGGCTGAAAATATTCAGCGAGTTCGTTTCTGCGGTTGGCATGCAACAGTGCCAACAAGGTTATTGTCCTTGAATAAAAACGATCTTGTCGCTGAGCTAATTCAAGACGGGGGATCAGGTAATTATCCCGCAGACTTTTGGCAATGTGGCTTCTTATGCGATTTGCTTGCTCAGGGTAGAACGCAAAGTGAGGTGCAGTAATCCCGTTACTTATCAGACTCAAGTTGTCATATTCTCGATGAAAACGACTGAAGGTAGGGTGGACCGTTTCGGTATAAGATCTTATGGAGATGGCCGACATGATATTCAGCAGTCTGGCGGCACGAGTGATGGTCAATCGTTCATCCAAGAAGGAATAACCACCCCACAGAATCATGAGAAGCAGGAGCCCACCTACAATTTTGAGGTGTTTCTTTGAGAGGTGATCAAAGTAGGAGTCTGGCAACCGGCCATGGAGGAAAGGGTTGTTTTCGATCAGTCCCAGGCTTTTGTCGCGCTGGTCTGATGAAATGAGACAGACCTTTCTCAACGCGGTCTCGTTAATGCTATTTCGGCTGCAAGCGACCGTCATCAAGTTCTGCAGGGCGCCCAATGTCTTCTTCGCGGTCAACAGGAAGTTGCAAATTGAAACGAATGACTCGGTATCAGTTTGCACCAAGGCTGAAGAACCGTATCGCGTGTACTGCTCAAGCCCCTGTGCGAAATCTGCTATAGGCACGGCTTGATTCAGATGAACGTAGAAATCCAGATGGTTATCGATAGCGAAATTCAAGAAACTATTGAAGCCTTGGATGCTATCCATATGTGTCAGCACAAGGCTGAATGAGACCGGGCTGCGGTTGTATTCACTGAACAGGGCCAGTTTTCCCATCAACGCTTCAGCCGTGCGAGCCTGATTTTCATCGTTACCGTACATCAGTTGATGGGCGTCGATGGTCATTACAAGGTGGGAGTTGTAGGGTACTTTTTTCCACAACTGGAGTAGTGCGTTGGCATGATCGATGGTGTTGGTGTACAGGAAACTCGATGCCAGTTCGATAATGACGCATTCATTGCCGAGGTACACTTTCATGTATTCGGAATCATCCACCCTTGGGTGATACCGATAGTCTTGAACGACCAGGAACGCGCAGTTGTTGATCAGAGTGCTTTTACCTGACCGATCATCCCCCATTACCACGTAAACGGGATAACGTTTGATGAACCGTTTCATTGCAAAAGGAATTTGCCGATGAAATTGCCGCCAGACCCGTGTCAAGGCATTTCTAGGTATCTCCGGGACGCGCCTGAATTCAACCCAGCGTGCTTTAAGATCATCGCTAAAGCGATTCCAGATCCACCATATCAAGCCTGCCAGGGCGACAATCACAATGATCGCTATCAATAAGGCGACCCAGCGGGCCTCTATCCAATCTACAACGGTGGGAAAAGGGATTTTCACAGAAACTGATCTTTTTCAAATATCAAAGGATTAATAGCATCGCGACGTCTTTTCATCACCATGCCTCCCTTCGGAGCCGTATAGCTCAATCTAGGGGCGTTGGAGGCAGACACTTAGTCCACCCCCGATTACGACATCAGTTTAGGATTGATGTGTGAAATTCAGTTCGTCAGCGCCTTCTGACCAGTCTACTTCGATTCGAGTTCCTGGAGCAATTTCACTACGTAGGAACATATCCGACAGCGGGTCCTGTACGCGTGACTGGATGACTCGCTTAAGCGGACGCGCCCCATAAAGCGGGTTGTATCCCCAGGCAAAAAGCTGGCTGCGGGCGGCCTCGCTAAAGGAAAGTGCAACATCACGCTCTTCAAGCTTTCTGACCAACCTGCGCAGTTGAATGTCCACAATGGGGCGCATGGCCTCGGGTGTCAGCTGATTGAAGATTAAAATGTCGTCTAGCCGATTGAGAAACTCCGGGCGGAAATGAGCTCGGACCGCCTCCATGATCTGCGCACGCATCTCTTGGGCTTCCTCGTCGGTCTCGACGGGCTGCACAAACTGCGACCCCAGATTCGAAGTTAAGATGATCAAGGTGTTATTGAAATTGACTGTATGCCCCTGAGAGTCAGTCAGCCTGCCCTCATCCAGCATTTGAAGGAAGAGGTTGAAGACATCTCCATGAGCCTTTTCAACTTCATCAAAGAGAAGAACGCTGTAGGGTTTCTGCCGAACGCGATTGGTAAGGAGTCCTCCTTCTTCAAATCCGACGTAGCCAGGAGGCGCACCTGTTAATCTTGATACAGTGTGCTTTTCCATATATTCGCTCATGTCGAAGCGCACAATCGATGCTTCATCAGAAAAAAGGAATTCAGCCAGAGCCTTGGCCAGCTCGGTCTTTCCGACGCCACTGGGGCCCAGCATCAGGAATGATCCCATAGGGCGTTTTTCATCTTGAAGATCTGCCTTGGCCCGTCTCACGGCCTTGGCAATTGAAGTGATGGAGGAATCCTGTCCAACGACGCGCCCACCAAGCGCAGCTTCAAGATTAATGAGTCGATCCTTTTCCGCATCAAGTAGCTTGCTCACCGGTATTCCCGTGACACGAGCTACGGTATCAGCTATGTCATCGGCCGTAACACGATTAGCGTTCTTTTGGCGCTCGAACACCTCAGGGCTTCCAGTATCCGCAACAATTTTCTCGGCATTGGGGATGATTTTGTGTTCGAGTTCGGCGACCCTAGCAAAATCCTCTGCCTCGATCTTTTCTTCCAGTTCGCGCCGAGCGGCCTCAAGGGTCTCGTAGGCATTACGGATGTCGTCGATGCTTTTTTGATTGTTTTCCCAAATGGTGGTCAACTCTTGGCTTTTAGCCTTGAGCGCATCAATTTCAACTTGAAGACTACTCGCACGCTGCGGATTTTCGTTGGAGATAGCCCGTTGTTCGATTTCAACCTTTCGGATCTGCTGGTCAATCTCTTGAAGATCCCGGGGTTTCGAAGAGAGCCTTATGCGAACGGTGGCCGCAGTTTGATCGATAAGGTCAATCGCCTTGTCAGGCAGAAAGCGTTCAGTGATGTAACGTTTTGAAAGATCCACTGCAACCTGCAATGCCTCATCTTCAATCAGAACGCCATGATGCCGCTCATATTTCTCCTCGATGCCCCTGAGAATGGTTAAGGTTTCCTCGATGCTGGGTTCAGGGATCTCGACTTTCTGGAAGCGTCGCATCATGGCTTCATCCTTCTCAAAGTTCTTTCGGAACTCGGCGAAGGTTGTCGCTCCTATGACGGTCAGCTCCCCTCTGGAAAGCGCTGGCTTAAGAAGGTTGGCAGCATCCATGGAACCCTCTGCCTTACCTGCCCCCATGAGCGTATGGATTTCATCGATAAAGAGAATCGCCTTTGGAATTTCCGCGAGTTCCTCAACCAGCCCTTTGAGCCTCTCCTCGAATTCCCCGCGATATTTTGCACCAGCGATCAATTGCCCCATATCCAGTGCAAGAATGGGCGCATCACGAAGGCTATCAGGCACGGTCTTGTTGGCGATATGGTGAGCAAGACCTTCTATAACGGCAGTTTTACCAACACCAGGGTCACCTAGAAGTACGGGATTGTTTTTAAGTCTGCGGCATAAGATCTGAATCGTCAGGCGTATTTCTTCATCGCGTCCTATCACCGGATCAATTTTGCCGTCGATAGCCGCCTGAGTCAGATTCCGTGTGTATTTTTCAACAAGACTGCCCTCGTCCTCTGAGATGTTTTGTGCACTACTCAGAACCTTGCGCTTCTCATGATCGTTGAATATTGAGAGGGCTGAATTAAGCGCATCTTCATTAGCGCCTGATTGTAAAAGAGCCTCCTTGGTCTCATCCCGCTCGGCAAGGACCTGTAACAAGTCCTTCAAGGAAATTTTGCGGTTAGATCCTTCTGAGGCAAGGTCCTCGGCACGAATCAGCAGGGCTTCAAGATCGCGACTGATCGGGGTTTGTTGGGCTTCCCGAAGCGCCTTCGGTGTTTCAGCCAGACGTATCTCTATCTTTGTTTGCAGGGTATCGGTTCGCACAGATGCAAGTTCAAAGAACTTCGGATGATCAGTGACGAATGCTTGAAGAAGGTGCCAAGGCGTCACGAAAGAGTGATTTTTCTTGACGGCCAGACGGCATGCCTTTTCTATGAGGGTCTGCGAGGAGGGTGAAAACTTTTCAATGATCATGGCTTGACTCGGAAACGAGGTCTATGTTGAGCGTGGATGGTTCTTTGCCTGAAAATACATTGTTCAGGATGGCCAGTTTAAATGCACTGAGCGCCTTATAAACAGGGGACGTAGCACGTCTTTCCAGGTCTCCGTTTAGGAAGTTTCGCTTGATCCATGAAAAATCCAACATTCCGTCATCATCAAAACGAGGGAGGAGGGGGATTATGCATATTTGGTGGGGTACTCCGTCGGGTCCAACTTCTCTTTCCAATATCGTCTGGATTTCTGTAGGGGTCCGTGGATCCATGAACGCAAGGAGCACATATTCGATTCCATCAGGTTCCGAGAGTGACTCCTGTGCGACAATGACATGCCATGCAGTCTCGAGCGAAAGTGCGATGCATGCGATCCTTTCGGGAAAGGCTACACCGGATCGACCTTTTGGTGTGGTTCCGAGGAGACGATACGCGTCTCCATTGCGCGCCAACATGAGAGGCGAGGCCACCGCAATCGAATCTTCCTCTTTGCCGATCATCTGACAGTAGAGTCCAAAGCCCATTTTGGCCTCCGTGTCCGGAGATTTGAGTTCGCCAAGATGCCATGGCACGCCGGGGGCGGGCAATAGATCTAAGTCATAGACGGAATGGGTCCACAAAGAACTCAGTATCACGGTCCCGGTCTGGAGTGACCAGTGCAAGGAGGCCGAGGGAATCTCGTTAATCTTCAACGATACAACAACGGATGCCCAAGAGGTAATCTCGATAGCTTCGAGCGCATCCTTGATCCAGCAATCCCACTTGGGAACAGATGCCGGGGGGTTGCTCTGCCATTTCTTCGCTATCGTCAGCGGGAGATGAATCAAATCTAACTCTTGCCCAAGACAAAGGTTCTGAGCTACCTCAGCTCCATCTGGATCGAGACTCAGGTAGTGACACCCCGCAAAAAGGGCACATAGCTCAATAAAAGGGGATGGAGGGCCATAGCCCCTAAACGTGGCAATACGGCTGGATCTTTTCAGCCCGAGAACAAGACTCGAATCTCTAAGAAGATTCGCAAAGAGTGAGCCCGCAGTGAGTGATTGGACGCCCTCTGGGCCCTGCTTGTATGGGTTAAAAAATTGCAGCGCGGGTGAATCCGGTGCCTGATGTCCAGCCCTTTCCGGCGTACTGTCGACTCTGCCTTCAAGGGGTAGACACCGGGACCTAAGATCTTCCGGTAGTGCATAAGCGAGATCCCGATCTGCATGAATCAGTGCGGGATCGACCCAGAAAATCTCCTGAATGCTTCGGCCAAGTCCCTTGTTGAGCAATAGGGTTGGAACCAGCCCTGCTCTGATGGCGGCAAGCAGCGCGATGATTCGGGTCAGTGGGTTACGGGTGGCAATGACGACTCCGGCGCCCGGAGTGAGATTCGTGGCGGACCATTGTGAGTGAAGCCTGCAAACTTCCGCATCCAGCTGCTCATAAGACAGCGTGATGGTGTCCGACCCGATCTGATAAGTAAGTGCCTTGAATTCCGCTGCTTGATGGCGGGTAACCATATCAGCATACAGATCAATGCTCCGCTCTGGAATCGAGTTGCAATTGAAACCGGCATGGGTGCGCCACCATGCAAACAGATGCCTATCGTCCCTTTCAGGACCAGGATCAACGCGCCAGGGCGATGAAAGTGAAAGTTCGTCTAATTTCGAATCCGCAAGCATGAGGTCTTATCTCTGATCAGGCTGTGTCGGTTACCGCTGTCTGGCCTGCAAAGGTAATGCTGATTACCCCGGCCCACATACACATGGCTTTACAACTGCTGTCCAACGTTGGAAATCCCCCCGTGAATACGGCTGTGCTACCAGTGATCCAAGGTGTGACCGTCATCGGAATGCATGGCATCGGTGTTAAAACCCCAAGTGCAGCAGCTGTGGCCGCGGCGACCATGGGGTTGGCAATGCTGGAGCACATACCGAAGGTCGGTATATCGGCCATGGGGGTGAAGTTCATTATCGTGCCCACTTGGGTCATCGCGGTAACGATGGCCATGGGCGTAGCGTTCAGCGTTGCGGGAGCCGCACCAAAAGTGCAACTCATCATTGCTCCTGTGACGCAGATCTGTGGCATGGGGTTAACCGTTTAGTTCAAGGTTAAGGAATTCCTCCATATCAACTTGATAGAGGCTATTAAGCGATTGGAACTGGGGAGTATCCCGCATCTCCAACACCTCGTATATCTCGTTAATGCGGGGCGTCAATAAGGAAAAGAATCGCGAAAAAAGAGTCGGCAGGTAAAGACGAGGATCAAAGTGTTCGATAATCTCCATGATGTCGGAAACGATGATAGCCGCCTTTGCGGTGTCACCCTGTTCCATCACCCGTTCGAAGAGCGCGAGCTTCTTCATAAGAATTTCGAGGTGGACCGACCCTGAGACGGCTCCAAAACCGAGATTTGCTCCAGAAGAAGGTGGCGATTTTTCCCCCGTATCAACAACGGGACTCTCCCCGTCGACCACCTCGGGTTTTGGTAGTTTTTGCCCGAGTTCTGACAGCCATGTGACAATTTCGGTTAGTCTGCTACTAGGGTCGCCTCCATTTGCATCCCCTAAAACCTCGCGAACAGTATGCCCCAATGATGCAATTTGCTTCTGAAGTGCATCCAAATCCTCAAATGAAAATGTCTGCAGCCAATATTTCCATTTGTCTCCCGCTTCAAGCTCTGCTGTCTGAAGGTCGACTCGAATGATGCTGAACAACCAAGAAAGGCTACTTTTTGCATAGCGATCACGCTTTTCCTCTGGGCCTATTCCTGCCCAGTGATCATTCAATAGTTCAAGCAATGCAGAAAAAAGTTCCAACAGTCCGAGAATACCTTGCTCTCGCATTTCGGCGTACATCGCATAAATGACGATCCGAATATCAAAGATCTGCTGCTCTGCAAGGGTTCTGGCCAATTCAAGCAGGCCATCGTAATCCTCTGCGTCGGCTAAGGCTCGCATAGCGTCAAGATCTGGGCTGCCAATTTCAAGACCTATTGGAGGCGTTTCCGCCGTCAAACCTTCGAGATAACTGAAACTCATACCGTCTCGCTCCCTTCTGTCTCGATATAACCCGAGAAAATGTGAATCCTCTTGTTGGGGTCATCGCCACCCTTGAGGCGCTCGTACCCCAGATAGTTCCCATCCTTATTAATGCGGAACCAACTCTTTGTGCTTCTTATGGTGAGCCAAATTTCAACGTAAATGTCCATGTTCGCAAGAACTGGGCGAATTTGTTCTGTGAATCGCTGCTGAATTTCGATATGCCATGGTCGGTTGGATTTGTAGTCTTCATGATCAGCGATCAAAACAACTTGATAGCCGTAGGTCAACACTCGAAATTCGTTGCCCAAAATCATCTCAATGCCAATTTTTGAAACACCAATCTTCGCTGGGCGAGTGAGGCGTCCGAGATTCATGGCTTTTCGTGAAACTCTCACCTGTAGGTCGGGAAATACCTGGGTAAAAAGCCAGATGATGTTCGACAGGGAACCGAAGTTATTCAGTGATCGAAGCCAGCGGGTTTGTCCAAGGCGCTGAAGATGCATTTCCGGAAGCATGCCTTGAAGCCATGTCTTGAGCAGATAACGATCAAAAAAGGCGATCAGTTCGTGAAAGTGTCGTTCGTTGATGACACCTGTATCTGCCATTTTCATCAAGTACGTTGGAATGACTCCATTTGCGCCTGCTATCCCGAAATAAAGCGTGATTTCTACACGTCCAGTGGGTTTGAATTCGAGTTGCCGGATTAAACCCGGTTGCGACTCGAGACCCTGATGGCCGGTAAGTTCGATGTCACGTAGAGAGAATCCGAGGTAAAGTAGAAGTTCGACAAGCCCATAGATATCAAAGCGCCAAGCCTCCTTCCGAAGGCGCTCACGGATTTCCTCGGGAATGCTGGGTAGTCCCTTTACGACACGTTTTTCATTTGGCAGCACTGCCGTTACATGATTCTGTGTCACTACAGGGTGATCCTACGTTGTTAGGTTAAAGGGCTGCTTCTGAGCGATTTATCGATATCCATCGCGTTCAGGAGGTCTTCCAACTGATTCGCCAAGATCATTAGGTTAGATTCCGACTCCAGTCCTCCCCTGAGGGTTTCATTGATTTTTCTTTCGATCATAGGAAGATAATCCCCCAGCAATTCGAATTCTCCGTAGTCCTTAAGAATTTCTTCTGCCAAGAGTTTCCATGTGTCACGGAGATCATGAGTCGGTGACAGGTTGCTTTTTTCGCTGACGACAGATAGATCATCGCTCCAGCGAACGCCGAAGGTAAAAGAGGCTTGGGAGGGGGGTGATTTATCCGCCATGTTCAAACGCCTAAATGTTGACATCAAGCGGGATCAGTTCCAAAAGAAACCTAAAAAAGCTGACGATCAGGAATGCGGCCAGATAGTAGGCCAAAACCGGCACTCTGCGTTTCGCTGTATCTATCGATACGGGGCGATCTGAAAGGGAGGGGATATTCTCAACGGGTATATGTACCTTGAGTTCTTTTAAGTACGCTGTTCGCAGATCAGGTTCGTTAATTTTTGAGCCTTTGAAGCCATCCTTCAAGCAGAAGTAAAAGATTTCGTAAATGATGACGGGAATGTCATTGCGACCTCGAAAATAGTCAACATATTGGTAGAAGAGGGTTCCCGCATTTGTGATTTCGAAGAGTTCAGTCTGGAGGGGTAACCATGAATCAGATGGGTTTTTTTGAACGTACTCCTCCATGCTTTCGTCGGTCAGTGCAACCAGGGCAAACAGTACAAAGTAAGCGTTTCTTTCCGAGGTTTTTTCCAGAAGAAACTCATGGGACTGCCTCAATAACTCTCGGATTGATCGTCGAGAGTCATGGATCGGAGTTGTTCCCAAGCCCTCCCGTCGAACACCATGGAGAATATTCGCGAGGGCGATCACATAAAACCATATGGATTTGGGTTCAGAGGTTGTTACGTTGCTTGTCGTCATGCTGCGTAGAACGTTCAGGTATCAAGACTAATTCTAACTTCCTTGCCATCACTCCAGTGATTCAACACTATTTCCAGATGTTTTAGGAATAGCCTGAAAAACTCATCGTCGCGTTCGATCAAATCCCAGTCGAAGGTCAGGAAATAGATGATATGGCCGGGTGTCAGTCTGGCGTTGTCAATCGTTCTCAACTCATATCTTGCGCCACTGAACGCGGCAAAAACAGAGCGATAGGGTCCATCTTCAATTGTTCCGAGTAGGAGCATAATGGAGCGAATTTCTTCAGTTCCAAAATATTGCTTGTGGGTGACTTGCAAAATTTCCAGCAAAAGGTCGCTATTCTGTCGCATTTCCGGCTGAACATCCTTCTCGCTCGGAAGAAATGCCCATTCCCACCGGACTCCCACAATATTGTAGGCATAGGGTCTAATTTCGGCAGGGCTTACCCTATGGTCCGAAAAGTTTGGTTGATGCCAGAGCGCATCGACGAAAAGTTGCGCCGGATCCGAAAAGGACTCCGGATAGTGAATAATCAGGTTGCTGAAGAAGCGACCACGCTGTTCAATAATTCGTGATTCAATTTCATAACAGGGCGATTTTCTTGAGATTACACCAGAAGTCAGTGGTGTCATCCCATCCTTGTCCAACTGATAGACACCCAGGGGTTTGCAGAGTTCGAAGCCTGCATCCTCATGCCCGGAAAGAATCGGGAAAGAAGTTATGGTGCCATCAGCCTCAACGGGACGGGCGGGCATCTGCCTGAGATTGATAAAAGGAATGCAGTTGGGGACGAGAATATCCCTATTTGCAACCAAGCCCTTGGGCCATGGATCGGAAAAGCGAAACTCTATCGTGAAGCCGTTTATCGGCTTTTCAACCTTCGGAAGTTTAAGGTGCAGAAAAAGCTCTATCCTTGGATCTTTGAAGAACAGTCGCTCGGTTTCTATCGGATGCAAAAAGTCATTCTGATCGGTGGTAAGAGGCGTGCCATCGGTGCCATAGCTAGGCAGTTCAAGGTCTATCCAGTCCCATTCGTCCCGCTCTTCAATATTGGTGGCAGAGCCTAGGTAAAGTCGAACGCTGTTCAGGCTATCTTTAAAGAAGGTAAGAAGCCGAAACGATGAACGTATATCAGAGATGTAGTCAATGAGTATACTGAGCGGATCCGGACTCGCCTGAAGCGAATGGCGACATGCAAAGTTCACCAGAAGGGACATTCCAACCCGATCGCCGGGAATGCTCTCGATCGACTTCACATAGATGGGGTGGATGGTTGATTCCCTGAGCGTTTGCCAGAAAAACTCCCTTTCGTCCCGTGTTTGCAAAATGAAGTCGGTCCCTCGATCAATCCTGACCGGTTCAGTAAGAAGTCCAGATGTTTGCCCCGTGACTATCCCTGTGGCAGGAGTCGGGCTCAGTAAGAATGGAAACAGTTGCTGATAAAGCCTATATCGATAGGACTGCAGATTTTTCGAGACAGCGTCGTGTATTCTGGCGGAAAAGTAACCCAAAGACTCCAGAAGTCGGTTGACATCAGGGTCTTCACTGGACAGTTCTGATTTTAGCCCGGAGAACTTGTGTTCGGTGTGATAATTCATCACGAACTCATTTAGCGACTGCATCTCGTCCAGATAGGCGCGATAAAGCTGGTCGTTGCGGTTCATTTATGGACCTAATGAGACAGTTGATGCCTGAACTGCGGCCGTGGTTCCCTTGATGGTAGTGGACATGCCTTGAACTGTTGCTGTTCCGCTAGCTTTCATTATGCAAGATGCCCCTGAAATCGATGCATCTTGTGTGGCCGTTACGCTAATCGAAGCGCCCTTTATCGCAACTGATGTGGAGCCGTTGACCGTAACGCTGGGTGAAGTGAGAGTGGCATCTTGTGATCCACTGGCGGTTAGGGTGGATCCGGACAGAGTCAAGCCTTGCGTGGCCCCAATACTCACCGTCTGGCTCCCTGTCATGGTCATGGCCTTGGAAGAGCTAATACTAAAAACACCTGTCGATGCGAGGGTTGTTCCATTCGTCGATGAGGTGTTGATCTGTTGAGCATTTAAGGCAAAGGTGTTGCAGGCAATTGTGATGCTCTCTGAGTTCTGTGTTATCGAAGAGGTGTTTGAGGAATCCTGCACCGTGATGGTAACGGATGTACCGTTCATCGCAATTGTTTGTGTGGTGGCGTTTTGTCCACCGGTTACCGTTAGTGTTACTCCACTGGTTTTATTAAGTTGAACGGCACAGGTCAAGGTGGAGGTCATGAAGAAGACGCCCCCCCTAATTGCTGTTCAATCAGGCTCTCGATCGATGCGAGTACTGATTCATTGCCAGATCCTGAGACCTCTGCGGTTTGAAGAATGATGAAGCCTTCCCCAATCTTGATCGTCTCGGTGTCATTCCCATCTACGCGATTAACTTCCAACGCTGGTTGATTGTTGGAATAGCTATGATTAATTGTGGTGCAGCTTGTTTCAGACTGGCCCATGACAATCACGTTTCCTTGAGTTGTCATCGTAGGAATGGCGTTACTCCGCCAATCGAGATAGGCAATGATATTGGCGGTGTTGAGTTCGAGCGTTACCAGGACTTGGGCATCTCTATAAGGCGGGAAATAGAACTGACCGTTCATGTTGATCGGCATGTAGGGCACTTGAATTTGTACGTTTTTCCACACCGGAACCTGAACGGTATAGGTGTTGACAGTGCTCCCAGAGGGCGTTGCATAGGAGTAAGTCAAATTGGGCGATGACCCTTGCGTAGAAACCACAGTGCCTTCGACCTGGACAGGATATATCGGCGTCCTGTACTCAGGAAGCATGGCTAGTGTCGTTGATGAAAGACAAGAGCCGATGCTCAGACAAACATTGAATCCGGCATTACTCGCCCCATAGTTTTCCATTTCCGAACCAGTCAGCATCTGTTCGCACTTAAAATCTACGGAAGTTATTCGAAGCGTTTGGTTGGCAAGCGCAGACACAGAACTTAGATTGTTGGAGTTTGTTGGAAACGTTACAGTGTTCCAAGGAGAAGGAATGGTGGTCGGCGTGGTCAAGTAATCCCACACAGCTTCCATAGGCTGCCCTTGAAAACGATTAGTCTGCAGCGTTGTATAGCTCGTGAAATCGTTTGCTACCGGCTGAATCGTTTTGTAGTCAGTTACCAACGGGGTTTGTGCGTTTGGATTACTAACCGTTTTTGTCGAAGAACCGGTTGCCGTTGCATTGTAGATATTTAGGGTCGAAAGCAGCGGAGCCGCCGGTATGATCGAAATCGAACCTATGATTTGGGTGGATAAATTGGTTGAGGTACCGGCAGGGGGAAGGGACGAAGATAGGTTGAATTCCCCGGATGAATAATCGTAATACCAATATCCGTTATTAGTGTCTGTAAGCCATACCAACCAGTCATAGAAGCTGGCTGTTGGGTTTCGGTTTTCACTGGCGCCACTGTTTACAAAGATCTGGATTTGCGAGGTTGTCAGCAACGTCCAGTTCATCTTCAGTTTGAGGCTAGATGGTGTTTGAGCATTGATGACCGTTTGATAGGTGCTATTGGCATAGAGATTCTGGAAGTAGTGCTGCTTCCAGTAAAAGCGAGCGCAGTCTTCAAAACGAACGAAGTATTTTCTGTAAAGGACCGGATTCTGATCTACGGTAGTGGTATTCGCCTGCTGATTACCCGCTATCTCCACAAACTCTCGTTCACAGATGATGCCGCTGAAACTTATTGGTTCAGCCGAAGATTGGCTTGACCCTTCGTTACCTGTCACCACGCTTAGGGTTATGGGTATAGGCGTGGCTGCCTGAAAGGATGATAGGAGGGAGTCGGTCGTTGGATAGGCAGACACAACGAAGGTCATTGAACCCTGAAACCCCCAAGGTTTAAGGTGAAACTCTAGATTTAGAATGTTTCCACAAGCAATTGAGTAGCTGCCGCTGCTTAAAGTCAGGCTTGCGGTAATTATCAGGTTGTCCTGATAGTTTACTGGGCGACGATCCATCGCTCAAAACCCTGCTCGTTGTAGACACGAATCTTTAGTGGCTCTCCCTTGACACGAACTGACAGAATCATATTAATGCGAGAGAGCAAGGGGGTTGGGGCATCAATAATGTTTAGAACTTCAACCTGGGGATAGTAAGTGGCTAGATTTCGTTGAATTTCATTTTTGATGAACTCAGCAATCATGGCCTTGTCTGTGAAGTGCGACATGTCTTCTATCCCAAAGTCAGGGTCGAAAGACCCAAAACCCTTCCGGGTGTTTAGGATGTTGGAAATATCCTCTAGCACTCTCTTGTGCAGTTCCGCGTTGTAAGTACCGGGGCTTTGATCGTAGCCTCTGAGTAAGACCATCAGACGAAACTCCAGTACAGGAAAAACTTGAGGTCGCTGAAAGCCTGACTGAAGAGGAAGGTGAGGGATCTTTCAGCAAGGGCTTCCGTCCACTCGTCATTCTTCTGAATTTCCCAGATTTCGACGTCCGGCCCAAAATAGTGCTGAAAGACCGGGCGATCAACCTGTCGCATGACGACACCCTGCAAAAAGTACTTGTGCACAATTGGGAGCCGTGTTGCCGATCCTAACTTGATGCCGGTCAGATTGACCTCAAAATCACTGGATGGTTTTTGTACGAGGATGAACCAGTTGACTGCCGTAGCACAGGCCTCTGACATCGTAACCTGATAGATACCTCCTGATAACTGGAACTCAATCATCGGACCGGATTCACGATCACGCTCTAGCATTGAAACGACGGTTCTTATTGGGAACAACAAACACTCGGTCAGGTTCAAATGCTGATAGGGCTTTCCGATTAGGGCTGAATCCTGATTTTGATAGGCAGCCAACTCCAGATGGAACCGTTCCAAACGTGTTACGAGTTCATAGGGATGCTGAGGAACTTCTCCTCTGATATTCGTCAGATAGTGCGAGAAAAATCGAACCTCGATGAGCATGCGCCTGGCTCTGATTAGATTCTCACCAGAAAGGTGCAGGTCTGCCATGGTTTCAAGGAGAGCCTTTTGATATTTCTCCAGGCTGTTTGAGATAGCATCCAGGTCCTTTCGAAGAAATCCCGGAGGCCCAACCTGAAGAAGCGGCGGGATGAAATCATCGCTGAATTTCCAGAATCCATTAATGTCGCTCTCAATTAAAGCGAATGGAAGATATTCGAGAGCCCCTTCAACCTCTTCATCAGATGAAAGGATGAGACGCCATTTCCAGACGGGAATTTCTGCGGACTGGAGGGTTTCAGGTGCCGTAGATGTAATCTCTGGTGAAAGGAGATGAACGAAGATCTTTTGGCGGGGTTTTCCTGATGAATTGAGATTAAGGACGTTGATCGTGGCGTTTTCTCCAATCGAGAGGAGAGTCCCAGACCTCATGCAAATATAGCCAGATTCAATTGTAAGCAGGCCATCGGCCTCCAGGGCACGTCCGAACCTCAGGCGAGCAAATCCATATCCCGGTAATTCAGTGTATGAATCACGAACCGCAAACTGGCTAATTATGGAGTCTTCAAGACGTCGCAGATGTTCAGGTAGAAGCGTCTGCCCAATAGACCAGAGAACTCGCGGTTCGCATTTCATAAGTTAAGAACGATCAACAATTTTAGAGTCGGGCATCCAGTCTGAGTTCGACATCCATGCCTTCGAATTGTACATGCGGCAGTACAGCCATCTTGCAGTCGTACCAGCCAATCTGACCGGGACGTTCAGTCACTTCGACACTGGCGGCCTTGAAGGGGTAATACTGTAAGGTCAGGTCATCTGGATTGACGACCGTGGTGATGTACTGATTAATCCACCGATCAAGGGATGCTTGTATATATGAAGCATCCGCTGAACTTCCGATGTTGTCACGCATGATGCACTTCACATAGTGAGCAATGCGAGTAATGGACATCGTGTAAGAAAGATTTGTTACAAGTTGTGCATTTTCGTTGTCCTTCGGATCGAGGAATTCCTTGGCTTTCTTCAATGATTGAACACTGAAGAAACAAGCGTCACCGGTACCCTTGCGGTACACCAGTGGCATAAAGCCACTGTTTGCAAATTCAAGCTCTCGGTAGTCTGGTATCACCATCTCCACAGGGAGTTTGATTTCGTCTTCGCCTCTCAGGTTGAAGCTATGCACAGGCAGGCCGGTGACCAAACCACCGCCCTTCGGGCCACGAAGATACTGACACCATCCACTGTTTGTGAATGAACGGATCATGTTCTTAGCCATAAGAATGGCCGCATTGCCCCAGAGGTATTCTCCGTCAATGTCACCGCGGACCTTTTCCTTGAACTCAAAGCCACCGCCGACGGGATTGGTAACAGGGTCATACGGTAGGCGCAGGATATAACGCGGGAGAGTAAGCCCGAGGTAAGCCGCTTCCTCAGTCATGCGAAGAGCGTTCCAAGAACTGAATGTCGGTCTGCTCATCATGCCTTCTAGGTCCTTGATCGCAGCAAGTTCCTCGATGCTGTTGCATCCGAAGAACTCAGGTGAAACCGAGGAAATGAAGGGTGCGTGACTCGCAGCAGCAACCTTGGACATGATCTTCAGCCAGAACTCATCCGTGGGTGTATGCTTGAATTCGTATAGGCCGACAATCCCACCGTAAGGTTTTCCGCCGTACTGGTCGTATTCAGCGATGTAAAGTTTCTTGAAAAGCGCACTGCCGGTGATGTCAACAGCATTGCTATCAAAATCCTGAAGCAGCTCATCCTTGTTGACATCCAAGATGTCAATCATGATGTTGGCGCGGAAATTCGTCGAACGAATAAGATCGTCCAATCCTCGCCAACTGGATTCTAGTGCCTGAAACTTCGGGTGATGCAAAACCTCGTTAACCTGCGCCGTCACAATTGCGTCAATGCGACCAATAACACTCAGTACGGCCGCCTTGTCGAACTTGTTTGCACTAGCCGTGTCGATGTTAAGCAACATGGCTGCAAGGCCAGAGAGAAAGCGGTCCTCTTCACGTAGACTGGATCCCTCAAGTTCTAGCCCCTCCTTGATGGCAGGTACGGGGGCCTCGATGTCGGCGTTAAGCCGCATGCTTGAAAGGAACCGTTTGAGATCAATAGCCTCTGATGTGGCTTCCTGTAAGGTTTCCTCTGCCATTTTGCAACCTCTGTTTATCCTTGAATTACGGTGGAATGAATAAATTCAGTAAATATCTGATCGACTAAGCGTCGCCGTGGTCGACTTTTGGTTCAGGTAGCTTAAGCCCCTCAAAAGACTTCAGATCTGCAAGTAGCTTCTCTAGTTCCTCAGGCTTAGACATCAATTCGTCCAGTAACTTTCTGAATTCTTTGCGGTTATCAACGTTATTGATGCTTTCTTCAAGCAGTCGCTTCAGCAGGAGAAGGGCTTCGACCTTGGGTATTTGCTTGGCAATTGCATCAGGCTTCAAGGACTTTATGGAGTCAACTTTGAGTTTGACGTCCATATCATCTCCATTCGCGGGATCCACCCGATTGGGCACGGCAATGTTGAGACTAATCCCCATCTCCCTCATGACATCATCTGTGTTCGTACCGTTCATGGAGTGAGAGAGACGCTCTTCGAGATCCTTTTGACAATCAGTCGATGTACCGCCGGAAAAATCCCCCGTAACCAACATCCTCAGAGGGAGAACAACGTCAGCAGGAGTCCCGTTGACTTCGGTTTTATAGCGGAGCGTTAGTCGTGACTTTGGGATTTCGTCTTGAACAGACATGTGGAGCCTCGTTGCGTAGGAGTTGTTGGTATTTTTGAACTTGGTTTAGTCTTGCTGTCAGGAAGGTAGGGAACCGGTGGCTCCTGTACCTTCCTTTTAAGCCTTCTGTTCGGACTCGAACTCAGCTTCCACCTGGATTTGCCACACCCCAAGTGATTACATTCTTTGCCGAATTGGATTGTTGCAGGAAGATCGACTGCGTTGAACCCGGCGTCGGAGCTATAGACAACCGAACAGGGTAGAGCAATGGCTGATCGATAGCCCCGTAGGGTGCGACGTCAACTGCAAGGGCCAGTTCATCACCTTGCTTGGCAATCAAACCGGTGAGGGTGGCGGAATTTGTCCAGCAACACGTGTAGTAACCCTTGAAAACCGGATCATAATAGTAAACCGTGAAGCCAATCACGATGTCTGTGTTTGACAACCCAGCATCCAGCAAGCTCGTCAGAGAAACTTGATTCGTGTTGCTGACCAGTAAGCCAAAGTGCAAGGGCTGGGTCTGACCGCCTTCATAATAGAGGTCGGTAATGACACCCGCGACTGTCAACCCCGCGGTATCAGTGACATTGGTCGGATTGGTGATGCCCTGGAGATCCGCGGTCAGCGTGGATGTCCCAACCACGAGTGAATTGACCACTCCGCAGTAGGTCTGCTTATCACGCTTGAAGTTCATTGTCTGCACTGGATCGCAGGGATAATTCTTCGCTGCCATAAATAATTCCTTTGGTTAATCCAAAAAATTGCAACTAGTCTGGAGAATCTCCCGGGAGGGGAGGATCACCATGGTACACATTCTAAGTGACGATGGAGGACCGCTCCAGTAAGGTTAACAGGGATGGATGGTGTCCATACCGTACGCATTTTTTCAACGACATCTAGTACCGGGGAAGCATATGCCGTTCAGTGAACCGGGATCAAGCACGATTTTTCCCTGTCGCGCGCACGTAGCTTGAAGTATTCAAATTGCTCCCGGGGCAGGAGAGAGCTTTTCGTTATTAACTCATTGATAGGGATCGCTTTGTATGTGTCTTGGCTTGGAACAGATCTCCGTGCGTTCTCAATGCTAAACATTCTATGTTCTGCGCATGCGCTCGCAGTGTCGCAAGCATCTGGATCATTCACATGAGCCGATATCTTATGATTGTCGTCTATCAGCAACTTCTTTGAGGTTCGCGAGTGGCTCCCAGCAGCAATGGCGATTACAAGCCAGCCCCGGAAGAGATGACGATCGAGTTGCGTCTGCAGTGATCTTCGAAAGCGTGAGCAACTCATGAAGGATCAGGATCAGCCCATTTGGGACAGCGGTGACCATAAACTTGGCGCAGTCAAAAGAGGTTTGCCACTTACCGATCTCTTTGATAAGTACCGATATCCTAAATCTGCCGAGATCTACAGTAACCTTGCCAGCATCCTTATTGGTAGCGGCGCAACCGCTCAGGCGCTCAATGCCTGTCGTATTGCCATCTGTCTTAATCCGGCGTTGTTTGAGGCTGGTTTCAACCTGGCGCTTTGCTTTCGCGAGGTGAAAGAAATTGAACTCGCCTGCCATTGGTACCAAAGATCTATTCGGCTTCAGCCTGCGTTCGCGAGAAGCTGGAAAAACATCGGCAATGTGTTCGTGCTCCTCGGAAGAGAGGATCTTGCTGAAGCTTCCTTCACAGAGGCTATTCGGCTCGATTCCGATGATGTAATGGCAAGAGTAAATCTGGCTAATTTGCTTCAGCATCGTAAAGAATTAAGGAAATCGCAAGACCTTCTCCATGAGGCCATATTGCTGGAGCCAAGCATGGCTGAGGCTTATGGGAATCTTGGAAATATCCTCAGAGAGCAAAAAAATCACGCGGCTGCTGAAATGGCCTATAGGCGCTCTACAGCCATCTCTCCCGATTTCACGGAAGCACTGAGCAATAGCGGGAATTTGCTCCGTGATCTAGGTCGTCTCGATGAGGCCAAAATAGCGCTACAAAAGGCGATTTGCTTGCGACCTGAATTTGCCGATGCTTACTACAATCTGGGTGTCACTTTATATCGCTGTGGAACCGTAGAAGCGGCTCATAGATCTTATGAGAGAGCGATTCATCTAAAACCAGATTTCGCTGAAGCCCAACTCAGTCGGGGATTTCTTTTCCTCGCGGAAGGGAGATATTTGGAAGGTTGGCCTTACTACGAAACAAGGTTTGAATATCCGGGCTTTGGTCTTCGGCGGCGACTCGATAATGCACCCGAGTGGGACGGACTAGCCTCGTTATCAGGTAAATCTGTTCTCCTTTACGCAGAGCAGGGTCTTGGCGACACCATTCAGTTTTCACGCTTTGCCCTTGTTCTGGAGGAAATGGGGGCTCGGGTTACACTTGAGGTGCAGGAGCCACTGAAGCGTTTGCTCAAAAGGCTGAGCAACGGAGTTTTTGTCATATCGGAACAGGATCCCAAGGTAATGTACGATTACCAGTTACCTCTGATGTCCTTGCCGTATCGATTGAATACCACAACCGAAACGATCCCTTCCTGTCCACAATCGTTGAAGCCCCCGCCGGATGTAGCAAGTCGCTGGAGAAATCGGCTTGGAGTTGCAAAACGTCCTCGTGTAGGACTAGTTCTTAGCGGCAATCCGGAGCACGTCAATGATTGCATAAGGAGCATTCCTTGGTGTCACATTGAGAAGTTCCTCAGCCTTGATGTTGAGTTTGTTTGCCTTCAGAAGGAATTGCGATCGGGCGATTTAAAATTTATCCACGAAACCGGTGGAATACGATTCTTCTGCGACTCGATCAGAGATTTTGTAGACACGGCCGCTCTTTGCATGGAGATGGACCTAGTTCTGAGTGTCGACACTAGTGTCGCGCATCTGGCTGCGACGCTTGGGCGTCCAACATGGGTGATGCTCCCGTCAATGCCGGATTGGCGTTGGATGATAGATCGGAATGATTCTGTCTGGTATCCAACGGTAAAGTTGTTCCGCAAAGGATTTCATGAATCCTGGGAGTGCTTTTTCGAGATGCTAGGGAAAGAAATCGATAGCAAGTTACGTCTTCAGTAGCCTGCCAAGAGAATCAAGGATTTGAACAACACCAGGTTTGCGGAGAGTTTTAGCCTTGAGAATATTGATCAATTAGCAAAGCAATAAATTTCTTGAATTGAGGTTCGTAAACGAGCAGGAGGGTACCGATTTGTGGAATTTTGCCGATTGCCCCATGGGCTTAGTTTGCTCAGACAACCAAGAGGGTCATCCAGATCTGAGATCGGATTGCGCAAAGCGGGATGAGATGATTAGCTCTCTGTAGAGAACCGAAGCGTATCTGCTGAGCATTCTCCGGTTATTTGAATCCAGAATGTACGAAGGAAGATGAGGCGTGAAAGGTTTGACATCCTGAGGTAAAACGTTCTGCGTATAATATCGTTATAGACTTAAATGGCGTCCACCATGGCAAGGGCGTCCCAACTACGATTCCAGACGACCGGGCAACCGTACCTTCTTTCTTCATGCGACTGCCCCCTTTTCGATGAATAGAACAGTTATTAAACATCTGGCTTGATAAACATATGCAAAACGTTGTGACAGTCTATTGTTGTGGTACTAATAAGCATCGCGACATGGAGGATTATCTAATTGGGAATCTCTTTCGGCTAGATCTGGGTGCGCCACAGTCAGACACAGAATGTGGCCATAAGTATATTGTTGACGGACCGGGCTCATCCCGACCGATAAGTAAGACAAAGTCAGTTATAGATAATTTAGATCGGGGGAAACGCAGTGGGTTTAGCTTTGGTGATAGTGGTAAAGCTAAAGCCTATGGGCCTCTTACAGACAGACTCCAGGGAATTGTGTCGGGGAAAGGATGGGCTGACAACGTATATGAGGTCCAACAATGGCTATTACTTGTTGATGCAAAACTCAAGACAACCACGGGTAGAAATCTGGAAAGAGTCAATCTGATAGGCCACAGTCGCGGTGCTGTGACTTGCAATATGATTGCTCATATGATGTCTAAAACAAATCCTGCTTGGGAGGCGAATATTGTTGGGCTAGATCCGGTTCCGGGATCTGATGCAAGTTCGTTCAGAGCTGAAGAGGGCACCATTGGTAACCTTTATGAGTTGCCACCGAATGTCAGAAATTACTTTGCCATGCTTATGGAACACGTTGAAACGGGTGGGAAAGACAGCAGATTCCAGCCGATATTCCTCGAAAAAATGAAGTTTGAGCGGGCTGGAAATTTGAATTTCACACAGCTTGCCCTCCCAGGTAAACACGGGGATCTGTCAAAGTTTGAATTGGAATCCGTGCCACTTTGGAAAATATCAGCCTCCAACTGTGTTGAATTTTTAACGCGACTCGGGACTCGATTTACTCAACCCGATCTTCAGCTTGATACTGCAGGGATACTTGAGCAATATGCAATGGTTCATCTCAATCGGATGGATCACTTGGAGCCGAAGGATGCTTTCACCTTGGGGAAAAAAGATTTCCGATGGTTTATTTCTGAGGAATGGGGCAATAACCGTGGTGTACAGGTCAACAATCCTGTTCGCGATCATCCCTACTACATTAATCTTCAGCATGCTAATGCATTCGAACAATGTTGTCCTAACGTTGTTCGCTCGATCGATATGAAACGACCAGTAACCTCGCAAGTGATCATCGCTGAACAATACTTCAGGAATTACCCACAAAGTATTCAATTGATGTGGAAGCTTGGGTTTATAACTGATGCACAGCTTGCTCAGAAAGTTTGGTCAGCACTTTGTCAGTACAAGGCAGAGTCCAAGGGGGTTTTCACTCGGCAAAGTCAGGACTCGAAGGACGCTGTATCTGGATTGAGAGCATTGTTGTCGTCTACGGTACAAATTCCAACTGATAATATTTTGGCACCTACGGTGAGGTGGTTGTGTGGAGGTGCTCCCTTAGCTCCTTCCCTCGCATCGCAAGCTCATCTGAGTCAGCTTAAGGTTTTAAAATCTGGTGGAAGATTACAAGGATTGCTCACTAAGGCCTTTACCGAGTGGGACGTGTC
>CAYFOC010000006.1:0-23496 GCA_964344615.1 uncultured Methylococcus sp. | reverse complement strand
CGCCTGATCGAAATGGCCCAGATGCGACATGTCAGTCGTCTTGAGAAAATCATCTTTCCCGGCATTCTCTTGATTCTGACGGCGATGCTGTTGCCTTCGGCTGCGCCGCTGATTGGGATGTTCTGTCTTGGTAATCTGATTCGGGAATGTGGCGTCGTCGATCGACTCAGCAAAACGGCCCAGAATGAATTGATCAACGTTGTCACGATTTTCCTCGGCCTTGCCGTCGGCTCAAAGCTTAGTGCTGATCAGTTTCTGCGCGCGGAGACGCTAGGTATCCTCGGATTGGGGGCTTTGGCCTTCAGTTTCGGAACGGCATCGGGCGTCCTGATGGCGAAGTTGATGAATATCATTACACCTCATAACAAGGTCAATCCCCTGATTGGTGCCGCTGGCGTCTCTGCCGTTCCGATGTCGGCCCGTGTGGCCAATAAGGTGGGTCAGGAGTCCAATCCTCACAATTTCCTTCTCATGCACGCGATGGGACCGAATGTGGCAGGTGTGATTGGCTCGGCGGTTGCTGCCGGCGTTTTGCTCGCGCTCGTTCAATAGGCTAGACGCGCATTGCGCCCGGTTTAGCGGTGAAGATTCTTCACGTCGAGGGTGGCCGGAATTTCTACGGCGGTGCCCATCAGATTGTCCTTCTCATGGAGGGGCTCAAGGCGAGAGGCATCGAAAACGTTCTGGCCTGTCGGGAAGGAAGTGATCTGGCGACTCTGGCTGCGCCCTTGGCAGACGTCTATGCGATACGTATGGAAGGTGATCTTGATGTGGGTCTCATCCGTCGCCTTTATCGAGTCATCCAACAAAGCAGCCCGGATCTGATCCATTTGCACAGCCGGATTGGTGCGGATGTGATGGGCGGGATTGCAGGTCGCCTGGCCGGAATCCCGGTCGTCCATTCAAGACGGCAGGACAACCCTGAATCCCGCCTGGCTGTGGCCCTCAAATATCGTCTACATGACCGGGTCATTGCCATTTCGGAAGCCATCGGGAACATCCTTCTCTCTGAGGGATTACCGTCTGAAAAGCTTCGCTGCGTCAAGGATGCGGTTGAAATTACACCAAGGGTCGAAGCACCAGAAAGAGTCTGGTTCAGATCGAGCCTGAATGTTCCTGAGCATGCACTCACGCTTGGTATCGTCGCCCAGCTGATCCCTCGCAAGGGACATCAGATTCTTCTTGAGGCCATGCCGGCCCTTCTGAAGGTCTTTCCGGAGACTCGCGTGTTTTTCTTTGGCAAGGGACCCCTCGACGAAACCCTGAATGCATCCATCCGAGCCCTTGGGCTTGAGCAGAATGTCGTGCTAGCAGGATTTCGTGAAGATCTCGATCGCATCTTGCCTTGCCTGGATGTGGTGGTCCATCCTGCTCATCGTGAAGGCATGGGGGTTTCTCTACTCCAGGCCTCTCTGGCTGAAGTGCCCATTGTGGCATCTGGAGTCGGCGGTATCCCTGAAGCGGTCCAGGACGGCATGACAGGGCTTCTGGTCCCTCCCAAGGATCCCGAGGCGTTGGCGGAAGCTATTCTGACCTTGATGAAGGACGAGGCTCTTCGGAAAAGGATGGGGAAGGCCGGACGCCGTTGGGTGGAGGATCACTTCTCGGCGGACCACATGGTCGAGGGTAACCTTGCGGTCTATCGTGAGCTTTTGGCGTCGCCCTAAAGCCAGGCGTCGATCCCGGATGGGCCGGACCTCAGGTTGTTGACCCACTCCTCAATCCTTTCTCCCGATCGCTCACCGCGAGGTATCGCGACCTTGACGTCTGCAACGACTTGCATGGGGGAAGGGGACACAAACAGCAGACGGTCAGCCAGTTCGACAGCTTCCCTGAGGTCATGAGTGACAAAGATCACGGTATGGGGCCGTAGGCTCCATAACGTCATCAGAAGTGCTCTCATCTTGCGTGCCGTCGGGGCATCAAGGGACACGAGAGGTTCGTCCATGAGTAGTAGGTCGGGTTCGATGGCAAACGCCCTGGCCAAAGCAACTCGTCGCATCATGCCCAGAGAGAGTCGATCCGGATACTGGTCAATGGCATCGGCCAGATCGACTCGTGCGATCCATTCCTCGACAAGGCCGTCGCGATGGTCTTCACCCATCACGATCTCCAGATTTTCCCGGACGGTTCGCCACGGCAAGAGTCTTGGGTTTTGGAAGACAACGCCTATTTTCGGGTCAGGTTTGCCGTAGACGCAACGGCCGTTCGAGGCGCTATCAAGTCCCGCAAGAATCTGAAGCAGCGAGGTTTTACCGCAACCGGATGGGCCGACAACGGCCACGAACTCTCCGGCATCCACCGAGAGATCCAAAGCCTTGAAGATGGTCTTTGCGCCGTGTCGCTTTTCCAAAGACTCGATGCGAACGAAGGTCATCGTTGCCACCTCATCGCGTAGCGTTCAATGGGGGCAAGGATGAACCACTCCATGCATTGGACGACAGCAATAAATACGAACGAATAGGCAAGGATCCCTGCCACGTCAAACATCTGAAAAAAGAGATGAAGCTGATATCCCATGCCGTTGCTGCGTCCCAGAAGCTCAACGACCAGAACGATTTTCCATATCAGGGCCAGCCCTGTTCTCGCCGCGGTCATGACGTAGGGGAATAGTTGCGGCCAGATGACGTGACGAAGCGTTTTGACCGGGCCAAATCGATAAACCCTCGCCATTTCGAGCAGATCGCGATTTAGGTGGCGTGTCCCCTCGCGCAAGGTCACGATGACGTTGGGCACTTTATTCAGGAAGACCGCAAGGATGGCCGAAAACTCATTGAGGCCAAACCACACATAGCAAAGGATGATGCTGACCAGCGCGGGAATATTCAGTGCGATCGTCAGCCATGTTCTGAAAAAACGGTCAGCACTCGGATGGCGGCCCAAGAAAATGCCGATGGCGCTGCCAATCGCCATGGACAGCAGGAAACTTATGGCTAACCGGAGAAAGGTGATGCCAAGGTGCAAGGGAAGACGTCCTGAGAGCGATTCCTGCCAGGCAATCTGGAGGACCTCAGCGGGTGAAGGCAAGAGCGAGGAGTGGGCCGAAGCGGCTGCAAGGGCCCACACGATTACTAGAGAGCCCGCTGAAAAGAGGTCGAATGGCCAGCTACGCATCAATAACACCCGATCCCTCGGTGCGGGTGAGCCGGCCTGCCAGACAGTCATGGGTCTCATCGAAGCCCGTGATATCCGTCATCTTGATCGTATAGGGCAAGGCTTCTGCTTCGGAGGCTTCTATCCAAAGACCCACCCGATGATATTCCGGCGTATAGCCGGTAACCAGAACCTTGTCGCCGGAAGGTCTCGTTCCTTCCCAGAGTACAGGCCTAACCTCTCCCACAAGTCCTCGCATGGCCGATTGTCGCTGCGTTTCAGCAAGTGCATGGAGTTCGCGACTCCGCTCGGCCTGAATGTGACCGGGGATCCGATCAGGCATGGAGGCTGCGGCTGTGCCGGGTCTAGGGGAATAGGAGAAGATATGCAGTCCGCCAAATTCGACGCTTCTGACCAGTTCCAGCGTTTCTTCCCATTCTTCAGGCGTCTCACCAGGAAATCCGACGATGATGTCCGAGGTGATGTTGATGCCGGGAACCGCGGTCCTGAATGTTTCGATTAAATGCAGGAAGTCGGTTCGGCGCGTACGGCGGGCCATTCGCTTGAGAACGGCGTCCGATCCCGATTGGAGGGGAAGGTGCAGATGTGGCATCAAGCGGGGATTCTTGAATAACTGGACGAGACCTTCCGGGATATCCCACGGTTCAAGGGAGCCGAGTCGAATTCGAGGAATCTCGGTTTCATCCAGTACACGTTCGATCAAATGCTGTAGATCGGTGCCGTTGTCGCTCCCATAGCCGCCAAGATGAACGCCGGTCAGAATCGCTTCGCCGATGCCTTGCCTTTCGAAGGAATGAATCTCTTCGACAATCTCGTTGATGGAGCGGCTTTTTTCTTCACCGCGCGCCACCGTGACAATGCAATAGGTGCAGCGATAGCGACAACCGTCCTGAACCTTGATGAATGCGCGATGGCGTCCCAAGCGAAAGAGGACCGATTCGTTCGGGTCAGTGGCCAGAGACGGCATGGTTTCTGGCGGGAGATTCTCTCGTGCGAGTTCGACGAGGCGGTGCTTGTCCCGATTGTCGATGACCAGATCAACGCCGAGCGCTTGCGCCTCATCTGGGGCAAGCGTGGCGTAGCAACCGCTGAGGATGATTTTTGCCTTGGGGTTTTCGCGGCCTATCTTGCGGATCTGGCCACGAGATTTTCTGACCGCATCCTGAGTAACGGCACAACTGTTAAGGACAAGAAGATCCGCCTCTTCCAGGGCATCAACAACCCTGTACCCCGCTTGCTGAAACTCTCGGGCCCAGGTTTCAAGCTCGGCCTCATTGAGCCTGCAGCCCAAGGTTTTCAGTTGTACCCGCATCGTATCAGAGGCTCAGGGGGTTTCCTTGAGTCCCAATACATCCTGCATGTCGAAGAGTCCCGGCGGTTGAGATGCTAGCCAATGGGCCGCACGCATGGCGCCCTTGGCAAATGTCATGCGGCTTGAGGCGTGATGACGAATCTCGACGCGTTCCCCTTCATCCGCAAACATCACGGTGTGATCGCCCACGATGTCCCCTGCACGAATGACTGAGAATCCAATGGTTCCCGGCTGACGTTCGCCGGTGTGGCCATAACGACTCCATACAGCGCAATCATCAAGATCCTTGCCCAGTGCCTGAGCAACCACTTCACCCATTCGGAGCGCGGTTCCTGAAGGCGCATCGACCTTGTGGCGATGATGGGCCTCGATGATCTCGATGTCGGTCTCCTGACCAATGACCCGGGTTGCGATCTCGAGCAGTTTGAGGGAAAGATTTACGCCGACACTCATGTTGGGAGCCAGCATGATCGGGATATGCTTTGCAGCCTCCTGAATCTTTGTTTTTTCCTCAGGGCTGAATCCTGTGGTGCCAATGACCATGCGCTTGCCATGTTGACGGCAGATTTGAAGCGCGGCTTGAGAGGGTTCTGGGCGCGTGAAGTCAATGAGTACGTCAAACGCATCAACGGCCTGTTCGAGGCTGTCGGTGACCGGTACCGACAGTATGGCGATGCCTGCCAGCTGTCCGGCATCCGCCCCAAGAGCGTTGCTGCCCGGGCGTTCAATGGCAGCGCCTAGCGTCAGATGTTCCGCCTGATGGCAGGCGGTGATCAGGGCGTGGCCCATGCGGCCATCGGCTCCTAGGATCGCGATTCTGGTCATGTTCTTTCAGCTTCCGTGAGCAACTAAAAAAGTGGGCGCACCAGGCGCCCGTGATGTGTGGAGTCTATCAGCGTCTGTTAGAGGCCGATTTTATCGAAAAACTCCTTGACCCCATCAAGCCATGAGTGAGCTTGGGGGCTGTGCTTGCTACCGCCACCCGTCAGCGAGTCGTCCAGCTGGCGGATCAGGTCCATTTGCTCCTTGGAGAGATGAACGGGGGTTTCGAGGCGGACCCGGCACATCAGGTCGCCGGTAGGGCCACCCCTGACCGGTTTGACGCCCTTTCCACTCAGTCGAAACATGCGGCCGGTCTGGGTTTCTGCAGGAATCTTGAGCGAGACCTTTCCGGTCAGGGTCGGTACCTCGACTTCTCCCCCCAGACACGCGGTGGGGAAGCTGATGGGAACTTCACAGTAAAGATTGGCGCCGTCTCTCGTGAAAATGTCATGGTCCTTGACGCTGACCTGAACATAGAGATCCCCTGAGGGTGCGCCGGCTTCACCCGCTTCTCCTTCGCCGGAGAGGCGAATGCGATCACCTGTATCGACGCCCGCAGGAATCTTGACGGAAAGGGTTTTGGTTTCCTGAACACGTCCTTCACCGTGACAACTCTTACAGGGATCCTTGATTTCCTTGCCGGTGCCGCGGCAGCTTGGACAGGCCTGCTGAACGCTGAAGAATCCCTGCTGCATGCGAACTGCCCCATGGCCATCACAGGTAGTACAGGTGAGGACTTTGGACCCTTTTGCTGCGCCGGAACCGTCGCACTTGGTACAGGTGACCAGTGTCGGAATCGGAATCTTGACCTCAGTGCCTGCGACCGCTTCTTCCAGAGTGACTTCAAGGTTATAGCGCAGGTCTGAACCTCGCTGGGCACCCCCGCGTCCGCCTCTGGCGCCGCCTCCCCCGAAGATGTCGCCGAAAACATCGCCAAAAATATCGCTGAAATTTCCGCCGCCAAATCCGGCCCCGCCGCCACCCATGGAGGGGTCGACGCCGGCATGACCAAACTGGTCATAAGCGGAACGTTTCTTGGGATCTGAAAGCACGTCATTGGCTTCCTTGATCTTCTTGAACTTTTCTTCCGCCTCAGGATTATCGGCGTTGCGATCAGGATGATATTTCATCGCAAGACGACGAAAACTCTTCTTGATCTCGGCTTCCGTGGCGTTCCGTGAAACGCCTAATAATTGGTAGTAGTCTTCTTTAGCCATGACGCAAAAGGCCGCGGGATTAACCGCGGCTCCTAAGTTGGGAGAATGATGAGGGGCAGGGGGGGAGTTCCCCCCCTGATGCAACGTTAGAAAACAACGTTACTTCTTTTCGTCTTTGACTTCCTCAAATTCCGCATCGACGATGTCATCGTCTGCGGCGTTTGATGACGCCCCGGTATCACCCGCGGATGCTGCACCTTCAGCGCCCTTCTGAGCGTAGAGACGTTCGGCCAGTTTGCTGGAAGCTTCGCTCAGTTTCTGCGTCTTGGCTTCAATCGCATCCTTGTCATCGCCGGTCAGCGCTTCCTTCAGTTCAGCAATGGCTTCATCAATCGTTGCCTTTTCATCGGCCTGAACACCATCACCGAGTTCCGAGACCGTCTTCTCTGCTGCATGGATCAGAGAGTCGCCGTGATTGCGCGCCTGGACGAGTTCGTGGAGACGCTTGTCATCTTCGGCATGCAGTTCTGCATCGCGAACCATCCGCTGGATCTCGTCATCGCTCAAGCCGCTGGATGCGGTGATGCGAATGGACTGCTCCTTGCCGGTGGCCTTGTCCTTGGCTGACACATGCAGGATACCGTTGGCGTCAATGTCGAACGTAACTTCAATCTGCGGCATGCCGCGAGATGCCGGCGGAATATCCGCGAGATCGAAACGTCCGAGCGACTTATTGTCGCGAGCCATTTCGCGCTCACCCTGAAGGACATGAATCGTCACCGCTGTCTGATTGTCTTCAGCGGTTGAGAACACCTGGCCCGTCTTGGTCGGAATGGTAGTGTTCTTTTCAATGAGCTTGGTCATGACGCCGCCCAGTGTCTCGATACCCAGAGACAGCGGGGTTACGTCAAGCAGCAGAACGTCCTTGACCTGTCCGCCCAGTACGCCGCCCTGAATGGCCGCGCCGAGAGCAACGGCTTCATCCGGGTTAACGTCTTTGCGGGGTTCGCGCCCGAAAATCTCGGTGACCATTTCCTGGACTTTAGGCATGCGGCTTTGGCCGCCGACCAGAATGACTTCGTCAATATCACTGGCCTTGAGGCCAGAGTCCTTGATGGCAGTCTCGCAGGGCTTGCGGGTACGGGCAACCAGATCGTCAACTAGTGCTTCCAGCTTGGCGCGGGTCAGCTTCAGGTTAAGGTGCTTGGGGCCTGTGGCATCCGCCGTCACATAAGGAAGGTTGATGTCGGTCTGCTGGCTAGAAGAAAGCTCAATCTTTGCCTTTTCTGCCGCTTCTTTCAGACGCTGGAGGGCCAGCGGGTCATTGTGAAGGTCGATGCCGCTTTCCTTCTTGAACTCCTCGCAGAGCCAATCGATGATGCGAAGGTCGAAATCTTCACCGCCGAGATGGGTGTCACCATTGGTTGAAAGAACTTCGAACTGGTGCTCGCCATCGACTTCCGCGATTTCGATGATCGAAACGTCAAAGGTACCGCCGCCGAGGTCGTAGACGGCAACCTTCATGTCACCCTGCTTACGATCCAGACCAAAGGCCATGGCCGCTGCCGTTGGCTCATTGATGATGCGCTTGACTTCAAGACCGGCAATGCGACCGGCATCCTTGGTGGCCTGACGCTGAGAGTCGTTGAAATACGCGGGAACGGTAATGACGGCTTCGGTGACTTCCTCGCCGAGGAAGGCTTCTGCGTCCTTCTTGAGCTTCATCAGGACGCGTGCGGAAACTTCCGGCGCAGCCATCTTCTTGCCGTTGGCCTCGACCCAGGCATCACCATTGTCAGCGCCGACAATCTTGAAAGGAACCAGATGGATGTCTTTCTGGACTTCTGCATCCTTGAAGCGACGTCCGATGAGTCGCTTGACCGCATAAAGCGTGTTGGTCGGATTGGTGACGGCCTGTCGCTTCGCAGACTGACCTACGAGGACTTCGTTGTCGGGGGTGAAAGCGACGATCGACGGAGTCGTCCGGGCGCCTTCGGAATTCTCGATGACCCGAGGCTTGCCGCCTTCAAGGATGGCTACACAGGAATTCGTGGTGCCCAAATCGATGCCGATGATTCTTGACATGCTGTTCTCCGGGGTTAAAACGTTTAATTATTTGAATTCGTTTGAATCTGGGTCCGATATAGGGATCGGATATGGGTTTTCAAGAGGTATTTATTGCGGTGCTTGTGCCACAACTACCATGGCTGGGCGAAGCAGTCGCTCACTCAGGAGGTAACCCTTCTGATAAACCTTCAGAACGGTATTGGGTTCGATGTTCGGAGCGGGCTGCATGGCCATCGCCTGATGCAGTTCGGGATTGAAGCGTTCCCCTTCGGGGTTGATCTGGACCAGCTGAAACTTTTCAAGGCTCGCCAGAAGCTGTTTCAGGGTCAGTTCCATCCCTTCGCGAAGCTTTGCAACTTCAGGGTTGTCGCTGGCTTCTACCTCAAGTCCAAGTTCAAGGCTGTCGGCCACACTGAGCAGCTCCCGCGCAAACTTTTCGATCGCAAACTTGTGCGCGTTCTGAATGTCCTTTTCGGAGCGACGCTTGAGATTTTCAAATTCAGCTTGGGTCCGAATAAAGCGATCCCAGTTCTCCTGGGCCGTTTGCTGCGCCTTGACGAGTTCCTGGCTCAGGGATTCAAGGGTGGCAGGTTCATTGGAGGCATTGCCAGAAGGGGATTCCGAGGCCTGGGCTTGGAGATCTTCGGGCAAAACGTCTTCACTGCTCATCGGGAGCGACTCCTCAATAATTTGGGTTTCAAGATCGGTTCGGTCGGCGTTTCGGGAGAGAAACGCGACCCATTTTTCTAAGTTGGGGGCAGATTCTGCAGATTCAAGGCTGCGCCGACGAGTTTCGCGGTGATGTCGACGAGAGGAATGACACGTTCGTAACTCATCCGGGTGGGGCCGATGACACCCAATACCCCAACGGCACGGTCATTGACGCTATAGGCCGAGGTTACGAGGCTGCAGTGGTCAAAGGCGCGATGGCCTGATTCTTCGCCGATGAAGATCTTCACGCCAGGGGACTGGATGCAACGGTCCATGAGTCGAACCATGTCCTCCTTCTGGTGAAGGGTCTCGAAAAGACTGCGAAACTGTTCGATATTGGCCAGTTCGGAGAAATCCATGAGATTGATTTCGCCGCTGACCAATAGCGGCTTTTTGGGAGGTGCTGTGGGGTTCAACGCCAATTCGCCCAAGTGGGCGGCATCAAGGATCTCCTGGCTCAGCCTTTCGCGAGTTTCTCTGACCTCTCGCAAAAGGGTTTCTTTGACCTGTCCGACGTCCCTGCCGGCAAATCGAGAATTTAGGAAGTTGGCGGCCGCCTGAAGTTCCGCGGGCGTAAAATGGCGCGGGGCTTGAATGATCTTGTTGTGGACTTCCTGCTTGCCGGAAATCAGGATCACCAGAAGCCGTCCTTCCGACAGGGGGAGGAACTCAATATGGCTGAAGGTGCGGGTTTCATGGCGCGGCAACATGACAACGCCTGCCATGCGTGTCGTTTCCGAGAGAAGGCGGGACGCGGCTTCAAGCAGATCTTCAGGAGATTGCTGCTGAACAATCTCGTCCTTCAGTTGGCGGACAAATTCTTCCTGTAGTGGACGAACCGTAAGCAACGAATCGATGAAGACCCGATAGCCTGAGGTCGTAGGCATCCGCCCCGCACTGGTGTGGGGTGCAGTGATCAATCCCAGGTCCTCGAGGTCAGCCATGACGTTGCGGATCGTGGCCGGACTCAGGTTGAGGCCTGCCTCTTTGGCAAGTGCTCGCGAACCGACGGGTTGTCCCTCGCCGATATAGCGTTCCACAAGCACCTTAAGAAGGTGTTGAGCACGGTCGTTAAGTGTAGATTGAGCCGACACGACAGGGAATTAGCACTCTCGCTGTTAGAGTGCTAAAAGCTAGCAATCCCACGATACTGTGTCAAGATTATCTGTAGTATCTAGTCCACCACATTTGCGCGTTATCTTTCGGTCCGTAGTCGTCAGGAACCAGAAACTACACTTCTCCAGCCAAACTCCCCATGAATGATGCACCCAGGTTTCGTGTTGCCGGTTTGATCGCTAAACCCGATGCGGAGCGCGTTGGCGAAACGCTTGTGGAACTGGCGCGTTTTCTGGCGCTCAGGGGCGTGGCCATCGTTCCTGAAGTCACAGCGGCGATGCTTCTGACCGGATCTGCGGAG
This sequence comes from uncultured Methylococcus sp., assembly GCA_964344615.1. GTDB lineage: Bacteria > Pseudomonadota > Gammaproteobacteria > Methylococcales > Methylococcaceae > UBA6136. The sequence continues at coordinate 12,896 of CAYFOC010000006.1, read as the reverse complement.
AACGGCGTGCCGCTGGAAGAACTGGGGAGGCAGGTCGATTTTGCCGTCGTCGTGGGTGGCGATGGCACGCTTTTGGGGGCAGCACGCGCCTTGGCGCCTTTCGATATCCCGCTATTGGGCGTCAATCTCGGGAGGCTAGGGTTCTTGGCGGATATTTCACCTGCCCAGTTGGTGACCCGTCTGGATGAGGTTCTGGACGGCCGGTGTACGGAGGAAAGGCGATTCCTCCTGACCGCCAGCGTCATCCGCCGGGGCGAGCGCATCTTTGAGCAATCTGCCGTTAACGATGTCGTGGTTCACCGGACGAATGCGACGAGCATGGTAGAGATGGTGACGCATGTGGATGGTGTGTTCCTCAATTCACAGCGTTCGGATGGGCTTATCGTTTCTACGCCCACCGGATCCACGGCGTATGCGCTGTCGGTCGGTGGGCCGATCCTGTCTCCTTCCCTGAAAGCGTTGGTTCTTGCCCCGATTAACCCGCATGCCCTGACCATGCGTCCCATCGTGGTCGATAGCGAGAGCGTCATCGGGATCAGCTTCCGTGCCGGACGTAATTTTGGTGCTCAGGTGATCTGCGACAGTGTCACCAGTCCTGATCTCGAAGTTGAAGATCGGATTGAAATTCGCCAATCGGGTCGCTCTTTCAGGCTTTTGCACCCTGAAGATTATGATTTCTTTGAGATTCTTCGTGCCAAACTCAACTGGAGTACGGGGCATTCGGTCTAGTCATGCTGTACGAGATATCCATTAGGGACCTGGTCGTTGTCGACCATCTTGATCTAGAGCTCAAACCCGGATTGAGCGTTTTGACGGGGGAAACGGGCGCGGGCAAATCCATTCTTCTGACGGCGTTGGGTCTTGCGCTCGGCGATCGGGCGGACAGTGGCTGCGTTCGACCAGGTGCACAACGCGCTGAAGTCAGCCTTACTTTTCAGCTGCATGATGCTCCACAGGCTCAGCTCTGGCTCGAGGATCAGTCCATGGCGGAGGGGGACGAATGCCTCTTGAGACGGATCGTTTCGGCTGATGGACGTTCCAAAGCCTTCATTAACGGATCCCCGGTAACCTTGCAGACTTTGCAGGATTTTTCCCAGCGACTGCTTGAAATTCATGGGCAACATGCCCACGTCCAGTTACTGAAGCCTCAGGAACAGCGTCGGCTTTTGGATGCGGCGGCCGGTAACGAAGAGCTCCTTGGCACGATTCAGGGGGTCGTCAGGCGATGGCGCGATACCAAGTCGAAGCTTGAGGCGATCGAGACAGCATCCAGGGATCGTCAGGCACGTCTTGAATTACTGGATTTCCAGATAGAAGAGCTGGATCTCTCGAGGGTCGCTGATCTGGATTACGCTGCCTTGGTGGAGGAGCATGGGCGGCAGGCGCATGTGGAAAAAATTCTTGAGATCGGGCAGCGTGAGCTTGCAACGCTCTATGAAGCAGACGCGGGTTCGGTTGCGCAACGCCTGTCTCAGGCGATTCGGGGCCTCGGTGAACTGAAGGAGTGGGTGCCGGATTTTGAGCCGGACCTGAATCTCCTCGAAGAGGCCTTGGTGCAAATCAAGGAAGCCTCGCAGGGATTGCGACGCGAATTGGATCGGCATGAGCCGGATCCGGGACGATTGTCTTCCCTGGAGGAGCGCCTATCCGAAATCCACCGTCTGGCGAGAAAGCACCAGGTAAGGCCCGAAGGCATCGCTGAGCACCTGGCCGTGCTCCGTGAGGAGCGGGAAGGATTGGTAGGCGCCGGTGAGACGTCCGAGCAGTTGGCGGCTGATGTCGAGCGGCTTGAGTCGGAATACCGGGAACTGAGTGGATCCTTGGGGGAAAGGCGAAGAAAGGCTGCGAGTGCGCTTGAGGTCGAGGTTGCCGCGCTGGTGCATGAGTTGGGGATGCCCAAGGCCACGATGAGCTTTCATATCGAGCGAGAGGCAGTCGAAGTGCCCCGGCCATATGGTGACGAACAGATCGAAATTCTGGTCAGCGCGAATCCAGGAATGCCTCAGAGGCCGCTGTCAAAAGTCGCCTCAGGCGGCGAATTATCAAGAATCAGTTTGGCGCTGCAGGTTGCCTTGACTGCTGGGAAAAGCGTTCCAACACTGATTTTCGATGAAGTGGACAGCGGCATAGGCGGTGGCGTCGCTGAAGTGGTAGGCCAGAAGTTGCGGCAGTTGGGGGCTTCAGTACAGGTCCTCTCCGTCACACATCTGGCACAGGTTGCCGCGCAGGCGCATCACCATCTCCTGGTGGCCAAGGCCTCGGACGAGGGGATGACCCGGACCGAGGTCCATGCTCTTTCGGAAGAGGAGAGGGTGCAGGAGGTTGCCCGCATGCTGGGAGGTCGCGTCATGACGCCGCAGACCATAGCGCATGCGCGCGAGATGTTGGAACAAGGCGCTGCTTCGGCCTGAACGTGTCGAAATAATTACCGTCACGACGGCTTTCGGGGTCAACGTGAAGGGGAGGGCGGTTCCTGATACTATGGAGCCCCGAATTTTAAGGGCGCGTAAGCCCCAAGAGGTTGTGAAACAGTGAATGACATGCTCAAAAACGTGGTTCTGTGGGTCGTCGTAGCCGTTGTGTTGATGTCGATGTTCAACAACTTCGGAGGCAGGAAATCCCAAGAATCCAGCATGCCCTATTCGCAGTTCATTCAATCTGTGCGAGACGGGCAGGTCAAACAGGCTGTCATCGACGAGCATCAGGTTCGTGGAACCATGGGGAGTGGGGAACGGTTCTCTACGACGGCACCAGCGAATGACCCGCACATGATCGATGACCTTGTCGAAAATCATGTCGATTTCAAGGTTGACCCGCCGGAATCCCAATCCCTGCTGACTCAGGTTCTGATCTCTTGGTTCCCCATGATCCTCCTGGTAGGAGTCTGGGTGTTCTTCATGCGGCAAATGCAAGGTGGTGGCGGTGGTCGCGGAGCCATGTCCTTTGGCAAAAGCAAGGCACGTTTGATTGAAGAGGATCAGATCAAGGTCACGTTTGCCGACGTCGCCGGATGCGATGAGGCCAAGGAAGATGTGCAGGAAATGGTCGATTTCCTCAAGGATCCCAGCAAGTTCCAGAAGCTCGGCGGCAAGATTCCTCGCGGGGCCCTGATGGTCGGTCCTCCTGGCACCGGTAAGACCTTGCTGGCCAAAGCCATCGCGGGTGAGGCTCGGGTTCCCTTCTTCTCGATCTCAGGTTCCGATTTCGTTGAGATGTTTGTAGGTGTCGGCGCCTCGCGCGTTCGTGACATGTTCGAACAGGCGAAGAAAAATGCGCCGTGCATCATTTTTATCGACGAAATTGATGCGGTCGGCCGGCATCGTGGCGCAGGCCTTGGTGGCGGACATGATGAGCGTGAACAGACGCTGAACCAGTTGCTGGTGGAGATGGATGGTTTTGAGGGGACTGAAGGCATCATCGTGATTGCGGCGACAAACCGTCCGGACGTTCTGGATCCTGCCCTTTTGCGCCCTGGCCGTTTTGACCGTCAGGTGGTCGTCGGGCTTCCCGATGTTCGTGGCCGCGAGCAGATTCTCAAGGTTCACATGAAGCGGGTGCCTCTGGCCAGCAATGTTGAAGTCTCCTATCTGGCGCGAGGAACGCCTGGGTTCTCTGGTGCCGATCTTGCCAACCTTGTAAATGAGGCCGCACTCTTTGCGGCTCGGAAGAACAAGCGGCAGGTAGACATGGAAGATTTCGAAAAGGCCAAGGACAAGATCCTGATGGGCGCGGAGCGTCGTTCGATGGTCATGAGCGAGGAAGAGAAGCTCCTGACGGCCTACCACGAAGCGGGTCATGCCATCGTGGGGCGGGTGGTTCCTGAGCATGATCCGGTATACAAGGTCAGCATCATGCCGCGTGGCCGTGCTCTGGGGATCACCATGTTCCTCCCTGAGCGTGATCAATATAGTGCAAGCCTTGAAAAGCTGGAAAGCCAGATCTCGAGCCTTTTCGGCGGACGCATCGCAGAAGAAATTATTTTCGGACGCCGCAAGGTGACCACCGGTGCCCAGAATGATATCGAGCGCGCTACCAATCTGGCGCGCAATATGGTTACGCGTTGGGGGCTTTCAGAGCGCCTCGGTCCGTTGGCCTACAGCGAAGAAGAGGGCGAGGTCTTCCTGGGCCGTTCGGTGACGCAACATAAGTCGGTTTCTGAAGAAACGGCGCACCTGATCGATGAGGAAATCCGGTCCTTTATTGACCGCAATTACGAACGCAGCGAACGCATTCTTCGTGAAAACATGGAGAAGTTGCATCTGATGGCGGATGCACTGATGAAGTATGAAACCATCGATCATTTGCAGATTGATGACATCATGGCTGGAAATACGCCGCGTCCGCCCCAAAATTGGGATGAGACGCCGCCGAACGATGGAGGTTCTTCCTCGTCGAGCGCGGATGATGCGAATGCCTCATCCGGTGAGGAAATAGGAAAGGCTGCCGAGCAGCACTAGTCCGGAATTTTAAGGGCTGGCGACCCGGGGGGGTGGCCAGCCCGTCGGCGGTTTTTCGCCGAACTGTATTTTTGGGGGATCTTCGATGAGTCGTGCATATTTTGGTACGGACGGCATTCGCGGGAAGGTGGGTACGTATCCCATTACTGCGGACTTCGTTCTTAAGCTGGGTTGGGCCGCAGGGCGCATTTTTGCCAAGGGGCGAAAGGATCCGACGGTTCTGATTGGCAAGGACACCCGTATTTCTGGCTATATGTTCGAGTCTGCTCTTGAGGCTGGTCTCTCTGCTGCAGGTGTCAATACGCAGCTACTGGGCCCCATGCCAACCCCTGCGATTTCCTATCTGACCCGGACGTTCAGGGCCGAGGCCGGGATTGTCATCAGTGCTTCTCACAACCCGTACTACGATAACGGTATCAAGTTCTTTGGGCCGGATGGCCTCAAGCTTTCTGACGAAATCGAGCATGAGATCGAGGCTGAGATCGACCAGCCGATGACGACGGTGGATTCTGCCCGGATCGGACGGGCGCGTAGGCTTCAGGATGCCGCTGGTCGGTACATCGAATTTTGTAAGAGCACCATTTCCTCCCGCATGGACTTCAACGGGATACAGGTTGTGGTCGATTGTGCGAACGGCTCTACCTATCACATTGCACCCTACGTCTTTGCGGAGCTCGGTGCGAGTGTCATTACGATGGGTGACGCGCCGAATGGCTTCAATATCAACGAAGAGGTTGGCGCGACCAAGCCAGAAGCCCTCCGGGCAAAGGTTTTGGAGACAGGTGCGGACCTTGGGCTCGCATTCGATGGGGACGGGGATCGCCTGATCATGGTTGATCACACCGGCGCGATCGTGGATGGGGACGAGGTTCTCTTCATTATTGCGGCGGCCCGTTTGGCTCAGGGCGATCTGAGGGGGCCCGTTGTAGGAACCCTGATGACGAACCTCGGGCTCGAACATGCGCTGGCACCCTTTGGGGTCGAACTGAAAAGAGCGGCGGTGGGTGATCGACATGTCATGGAAATGATGCTGGCAAACGACAGCAATCTCGGGGGTGAAAGCTCGGGGCACATTATTTGTCGTGACCGAATTCCAACGGGTGATGGCATCGTAGCGGCACTTCAGGTGATGGAGGCGATGAGAGCCAGTGGAAAGAATTTGGCCGATCTTCGCAGGGGCATGGATAAATACCCTCAGACGCTGGTCAATGTTAGAACCCGCGATCGGGTCAACCTTGCACAACTGGATTCCGTCCAGGTGCTAAAGGCTGAGGTCGAAAGGGAACTTGCGGGTCAGGGACGTGTCTTGTTAAGAACATCAGGCACCGAACCGCTGGTGAGGGTCATGGTCGAAGGAGCTGACGGAGAAAAAGTGAACCGATTGGCCGAACGTTTGGCGGACGGAGTCCGTGAAGCATTGAACGATGGTGACTGATAGAAGGGTTCGCAGGCTGATGGCAGGGCCTTGGAACTTTTGATTAAATGGTCGGCGAGATACAAGTGGAAAATTAGGGCTTAGTCCTAAAATAATAAAAGGAGAATTAGGATGTCTAAGGGTCAAAATCTTCAGGATCCATTCCTGAATGCACTACGCAAGGAGCATGTTCCGGTATCTATTTACCTGGTCAACGGGATTAAGTTGCAGGGTAAGGTGGATTCGTTCGACCAGTACGTCATTATCCTCAAGAATGCGGTTAGCCAGATGGTTTATAAGCATGCAATTTCGACCATCGTTCCAGCACGTCAGGTTCGCCTGAGTTCGGGCCTTGAGGACGCAGAGGTCGAAGCCTGAGTATCTTGACAGTATGAATCGTAGACGCGTGAGCGGAGGAGGGACGGCCCTTGTTTGACCGGCCAAAGTCCGGTGAACGAGCATTGTTGGTGCTTGCGGCGGGGAATGACGATCCTCTGGTTCTGGAAGAACTCGAGGAATTGGCCCTGTCAGCAGGCGCAGAACCGGTGGGCCATCTGGTCAGTAAGCGCGAGCATGCTGATCCCAAGTTTTTCATAGGCAAGGGAAAGGTCGAGGAACTTGGGGCTCTGGTTCAGGATCTCGGTGCGGAGTTGGTTTTATTCAACAATCCGCTGACGCCCTCACAAGAAAGAAATCTCGAAAAAACCCTTGAAGTGCGGGTTCTGGACCGCACGGGTCTAATTCTCGACATCTTTGCGCAACGAGCCCAGAGCTACGAGGGCAAGCTTCAGGTGGAGCTCGCCCAGCTCAAGCATCTTTCGACTCGCCTTGTCAGAGGATGGACGCACCTTGAGCGACAGAAGGGGGGTATCGGGCTTCGCGGTCCGGGTGAAACCCAGCTTGAAACCGATAAGCGGCTGATCGGACGGCGAATCATCCAGATCCAGAAACGACTGGAGAAGGTTGATAAACAGAGAGATCAGGGTAGAAGGTCGAGGCGGCGCACGCCTATTCCCGTAGTGGGCCTGGTTGGCTACACCAATGCGGGCAAATCCACGCTGATCAATGCGCTCACGGGATCAGAGGTTTATGCGGCAGACCAGCTGTTTGCAACCCTTGACCCGACGCTCAAACGTTACAGTGCCGGCAGCGGGCAGGATGTGGTTCTTGCCGACACGGTCGGTTTCGTCCGCGACCTGCCGCATGAGTTGGTTGCTGCGTTCAAATCGACGCTACAGGAGACGATCGAAGCGGATCTTCTGCTGCATGTCATCGACGCTACCGATGAGAGACTGCAGGAAACCATGGATGAGGTAGAGCGCGTCATCGATGATATTGGTGCGGGCGAGGTTCCAAGGGTCAAGATCTACAACAAGATTGATGGGTTGGAAGCGAGGGAGCCGACGATTGAGCGTGATGCGGAAGGTCGCATCGTCGCTGTCTGGCTTTCGGCTAAGACCGGTGTGGGTCTCGATCTCATCGGTGACATCATTCGCGAGCAGGTGGTACCTCAGATTATCCACCGCGAGCTTCGGTTGAAGCCGACGGAAGGTCGCTTGAGAGCCCAGCTCTACCAGACAGCGACCGTGATCTCGGAGCAGATCGATGAGGAGGGATGCTGGGTGATCCAGGTCGAGGGCAGCCCGGAACGATTTAAGAAATTACGACTGATCGATGATACGGATCAGGATAGCCATTTGGATGATGCCTTGATAGCCTAACCGGCTGACGGATCATCCCCAACAAAAACCTCACAGAGGCGCGGAGAGCGGAAGAATGTCCTGGAACGAACCGGGTGAAAAGAAGAAAGACCCATGGAGCGGACGCGATCAGCAGTCTCAGCCACCGGATCTTGATGAAGTATTGAAAGGCTTGCAGGACAAGCTCCACTCCCTTTTTGGTGGGGCGGGCGGAGGCAGCGGCAACGGCAACGGTGGATCAGGCGCTGGACAGCTTGCAGGATTTATCGCGCTTTTGGCCATTCTCCTCTGGTCTCTCACCGGGATTTATCTCGTTGATGAGGGAAGCAAGGCCGTGGTCACTCGTTTCGGCGCTTACGTGGATACCACACAGCCGGGGATTCACTGGCATTTGCCCGTCCCCATTGAACGTATTGACCTCGTCAATATGGAACAACAGCGATTCGTGGAAATCGGCTACCGCTCGGGTGGACGCCAGCAGTCCCTCGGATCCGTGCCCAAAGAAGCGCTGATGCTGACTCAGGATGAAAATATCATCGATATTCGTCTGGCCGTTCAGTATCAGATCAAGGATGCAAAAGCTTATCTGTTCAATGTGGCGGATCCTGATGCAACCTTGAAGCAGGTGATCGAGAGTGCCCAGCGGGCCGTCATCGGAAAAAGTACGATGGACTTTGTCCTGACCGAAGGTCGGGGCAATATCGCGGATGAAATCAAATCCGAGATTCAGAAGGCCCTCGATGAATACCAGACCGGGATTCGGGTTAGTAGCGTCAATCTGGTAGATGCTCAGCCGCCGGATGAGGTGCAGAATGCGTTCGAGGACGCTATCAAGGCACGTGAAGACGAGCAACGGCTCAAGAATGAGGCCGAAGCGTATGCCAATGAAGTCGTTCCCAAGGCTCGTGGCGCCGCAGCAAGACTGATTGAAGAGTCCGAAGCCTACAAGCAAAAGACCATTGCTCGGGCTGAAGGCGAGTCTTCGCGCTTCCTGCAGCTTCTCACCGAATATGAAAAGGCTCCGGACATTACCCGCGAAAGGCTCTATCTCGAAACGATGGAGGAAATTTTCGCGGCTTCCGGCGTTACGCTGGTGGATGTGAAGGGTGCAAATAACGCGATTTATCTGCCTATGGACCGTGGTCAGAAAGGCCAGAGCGTGCAGAATGCCTCGCGTGAGGGCGAGGTGACGCCGGCCCCTGTCCGTGAGGCGCAGGAAGGGGTTGTTAAATCGGCGCGTAGCGCGTCTAGTCGAGGGCGTGATGTTCGGGGAGGCCAGCCAAAATGAATCGACAAAGTCTCCTGACAGGATTGGGGTTTGTTCTCGTCATCCTGCTTTTTACATCAACCTTTACCGTCTCTGAATCCGAGCAAGTCATTGTTCTAGAGTTTAAAAAGATTGTCGGTACGGACTACTCCCCTGGGCTTCATTTCAAGCTGCCCTATCGACAGGTGAAGAAGTTCGATGGTCGTGTTCTCTCGCTGGAGTCAAAGCCCGAACGTTTTCTGACCTCAGAAAAGAAAAATGTCATCGTCGACTGGTTCGTCAAATGGCGCATCAACGACGTGACGAAGTTCTATACCTCCGTGAGCGGCGATAAGTCTCAGGCCAACATTCGTCTGGACCAGATCACGAAAGATGCGATGCGTAACGAATTCAGCAAGAGGACGATCCGTGAATTGGTTTCCTCAGATCGCGGACGAATTCAGGATGCGCTGACGACGATGGTTGCTCCTGCCGTTGCTGGTCTTGGTGTCGAGGTGACGGACATTCGTGTCATGCGGATTGATTTGCCTGAAGAGGTGAGTTCTTCGGTGTACCACCGGATGGAAGCTGAGCGAGCCCGTGTCGCCCGTGAGTTCAGGTCCCGCGGGGCCGAAGCAGCCGAAAAGATTCGGGCCGAGGCAGACCGGCAACGAGAGGTCCTGATTGCCGAAGCCCAGAAATCAGCGGAAATTCGCCGAGGTGAGGGCGATGCGGCGGCGGCCGAGATCTATGCCAAGGCATATAGCAAAAACAAGGAGTTTTTCCAGTTTAACCGGAGCCTTTTGGCGTATCGTGAATCCATCAAGGATGATCGGAGCCAGTTGATGCTTTCGCCGGACTCCGAGTTTTTCCGTTACTTCAAAACGACACATTAAGCACCCCAGATTGGGGCGTGCCCGGGTTGTCCCTTCCTTGGGGGGGTGGTGACCCGGGCGCTCTTGCTTTACCATCCACGCTTTGTTCAGACCAGAATAAAAAGAGCACGCATGCTGACCCAGGACCGTTGGCTCCTCCCTGAGGGCATCGAAGAAATTTTTCCCGACGAGGCCGAACACCTCGATGATCTCGGACGTCGTCTGATCGATCAGTTTCATGGGTGGGGCTATCGGCTAGTTATGCCGCCCATCGTCGATTTCTTGGACTCCTTGCTGACGGGGAGCGGACATCAGCTGGATCAGCAAACCCTCAAGTTCGTGGACCCTGTTACAGGTCGGCTCGTGGGCTTGCGTGCAGACATGACGCCTCAGGTCGCGCGTATTGATGCGCGAACGGCCGCGTCAGGACAGCCCTCCAGACTGTGCTACCTCGGTAATGTCATTCATGGCGTAGGCGCACACCTCGAAAAGACGCGCAACCCGATTCAGATCGGTGCGGAGCTCTACGGACACGATGGAAAAAGTGCGACAGCCGAAGTGATACGGCTGATGGTGGAGACGCTCCATGCCGCAGGCGTCAAAAACGTTCATCTCGATCTGGGACATGTCGGTATTTACCGCGCACTGGCCCAAGAGGCAGGGCTGAGCGAGACGGAAGAGTCGACGCTATTTGATATTCTCCAGAGAAAGGATGCGACGGATCTTGAAGGCTTCTTGAGCCAAAAGGCGGTTAGGGCGTCGATTCAGCCCCTGATGCGCGCCTTGCTGATGCTGAACGGACCGTTGACGGTTCTTGAGGAAGCCCGTCGGCTTCTGGCTGATGGCGGGCCACAGATACGAGCCGCGCTGGATGAATTGGCCGAGGTTGGTGCGGATCTCCAACGCAGGTATCCGACTCTCCCGCTTCACGTCGACCTTGCTGAGTTGCGTGGCTATCAGTATCACACGGGAATTGTCTTTGCCGCATTTGTGCCCGGACAGGGTCGGGAAATCGCCCGAGGCGGGCGGTACGATGATATTGGAAAGGTTTTCGGTTTTGCGCGACCAGCGGTTGGGTTTAGCGCGGACCTCAAGTTTTTGGCCCGATTGGGCAGCCAGGCCGGGCGAGCCGTGACAGCGCGGATTTATGCACCGGCCGTTGATGATCCGGATCTTGAGTGCAAGATCCAGGAACTCAGGGCGGAGGGCAAGGTAGTCATCCAGTCCCTGGGGCATGCCAACGAAACGGCTGAGAAGCTGGGTTGTGCACAGTCGCTGGTTGCACGAGACGGTCGTTGGGTTCTTGCCTGAACCCTCATCAATCCAAACTACAGAACAGAGCAGAACATAAAATGGGAAAGAATGTCGTTGTGATCGGAACCCAGTGGGGTGACGAAGGCAAGGGAAAGCTGGTCGATATCCTCACCGAAAGGGCCAAGGGTGTCGTGCGATTCCAGGGCGGTCACAACGCAGGCCATACCCTGGTCATCGATGGAAAGAAAACGGTCCTTCACCTGATTCCCTCAGGCATCCTTCGGGATGGGGTCAAGTGCTATATCGGTAACGGTGTCGTGCTTTCACCCGATGCCCTGATGGAAGAAATCGGCGTCCTTGAAAAGGCCGGCATACCGGTCAGGGAGCGTCTGATCATCAGCGAAGCCTGTGCCCTGATCCTTCCGATCCATATTGCCTTGGACGTGGCGCGTGAAAAGGCGCGTGGTGCCAAGGCCATCGGAACGACCGGTCGAGGCATCGGTCCTGCCTATGAAGACAAGGTCTCCCGCCGTGGTCTTCGTGCCGGCGATCTGTTCTATCCGCATCTTCTGGAAGAGCGCCTCAAGGACCTTCTCGACTTCCATAATTTTGTTCTCTCGCAATACTTCAAGGAAAAGCCACTCGATTTCCAGGAAGAATTGGCGAAGCTGATCAAGATCGGTGAAGAGATCAAGCCGATGTTGGGCGATGTATCTGGGGATCTTCATCGCTTGGGTGATGAGGGCGCTCCCGTCCTTTTCGAAGGCGCACAGGGTGCCATGCTCGATATTGATCACGGAACCTACCCCTTCGTGACGTCATCCAATACCACCGCCGGTGGCGCTTCCGCCGGTACAGGCGTCGGGCCGCTGGAATTTGATTACGTGCTGGGAATCACCAAGGCGTATTCCACACGTGTAGGTAACGGACCCTTCCCGACAGAATTGTTTGACGATGTTGGCAAGCATCTTTCCAGTCGTGGCGCTGAAGTGGGTGCAACGACTGGTCGGGCCCGTCGGTGTGGCTGGTTCGATGCCGTTCTGATGCGGCGTTCAGCCAAGCTCAACAGCCTCTCGGGGCTTTGCCTGACCAAGCTGGATGTGCTGGATGGTCTTGAAACGATCAAGATCTGTACGGCTTACCGTTACCGTGGTGTAGAGATCGACACGATTCCGATCGGTGCAGAAGCTTACGCGGAATGTGAACCGGTCATGGAAGAGATTCCTGGTTGGAGCGGTTCCACCGAGGGCGTGACCGACTTCAACGCTTTGCCAGAACAGGCCAAGAACTACATTCGCCGTATTGAAGCCCTGGTTGGCGTACCGGTCGATATCCTTTCGACGGGTCCTGATCGTCGTGAGACCATCGTTTTGCGTCATCCCTTCGACTGAGGACGGCTTTGAATTTCTTGCTGAATGTTCTTTGGGCCCTATTGGGGGGCGGTCTTCTGACCGCTCTCGAATACGTTCTTGCGGGTCTGGTCCTGTGTCTTTCGATCGTGGGCATCCCTTTTGGGCTTCAGTGCTTTAAATTGGCCGGGCTTGCCTTTGCTCCCTTTGGCAAGGCCTTCGAGGCGGCCTACCCGAGTCCGCTTGGGTTCTTGGGCAACCTGCTCTGGATGGTGTTTGCCGGCTTCTGGATCTTTATCAGCCACGTTGCTTTGGCTTTGTCTCTGGCGCTGACGATCATCGGCATTCCTTTTGCGTTGCAACATCTCAAGCTGGCTGTGCTGGCACTGGCGCCCTTTGATGTCAGGGTTTCACCTGATCCTTTGAGATAATCGGCCGGTTCTTTGTTTTGTCCCGTGGTGGATGGCAGGCCCTGTTCATGTGTCTATCCTTAATGGCTCTACGATTCGGGATGGTTGAGGGGCGATGACCAACGCCGTTCAGGAAATACCGCGCCTGCTCCGCATGGCGCCCAATCGGCGCTATTGGCTGATTGCGTTGG
>CAYFOC010000005.1:0-25674 GCA_964344615.1 uncultured Methylococcus sp. | reverse complement strand
GTCCTGACTTGCTTCCTGATAATAAGTTTTCGTGGACTCAATTAGGACAGGAAGACTCGAAAGAATGCTGCCCGTCACGAAGGCCGTGAGAAGGCTGTCGGCTGAAATCCTGATGACATCCCGGTAGGTAATCCGTGTAAACGAACACACTAACAGTGGGAGTACCACGAACGTCATGATTAAGATGCTGCACAGGAGGATCAGGTAATACGCCTCAAGACGTTCAAATTCTCGAATGGGGATGGTGCCCGCCGCATGGGCGGCTATGGCAAAGATGCCATAAGGCGTAAGCTGAACCACCATGCTGTTGACCTTGTGAAGGCTCTTGGCAGAGACATTCATTTGATCAATAAGGCTTTGTTTGCCCTCAAATCCTACGAGGCCTATGCCAAAAAGGATGCAGAAGATGACAACGGCAGGAACGGCGTTTTCAGCGAGTGACTTAAAGGGGTTGGATGGTATAAAAAGATGGATCCAATCCACTGAGGGTGCGGGTTCAACCAGCGAGCTACTAAAAAAGTGACTCGTATGAAGGCTCGGGAATGCTTGCGCAAAGCACAGGGTCGTCAGTATGGCAAAAAACCACAGTAGCGTGTAGGTGATAACGCCGGTTTTGGCGAGAAGCTTAAGTTCGTCAATATTAAGACGACCAATATTGCCAATCAGGGAAAAGACGATGAAAGGCAGCACCGTCATTTGCATCAGGCCGATGTATACCTCGCCGATGGCTTTTAGAGGCTGGACCTCTTCCCCAAGCGTCAGACCCAAACCGATCCCAGAGAAAAGACCGATCAGAATCTTGCTGGTTAGAGACAATGACCTGGTCGAGCCTGGCCTTGATTTCAGAGTGTCTTGGTTCGTTGATTCAATCAAGTGTGCTCCGAGAAGCGATAGCCAAAGCCCCTTACGGTTTGAATCAGTGACTCCTTTTCGAATTCGGCCAGAAGCTTCCTAAGCCGTCGAATGTGAACATCTACCGTTCGTTCTTCAATCGAGCTATGTCGGCCCCAGACTTGGTCCAAAAGTTGTGATCGTGTATAGAGGCGGTCCTGATTTGTCAGGAAAAACTCCAATAACCGATACTCCGTAGGACTGATGTTGACCGCTGAACCGTTGATCAATACCCGGTGCTGATCGGAGATTAGCGTTACTCCGCTGACCTCAATACGATTCAGTTTTTCGAGCTTTCCACTCCGTCTCAGCACGGCGCGGATTCGGGCAATCAGCTCACGGGAAGAGAAAGGCTTTGTGATGTGGTCATCTAACCCCGTGTCCAGGCTTCGAATCTTGTCATCTACTTCCCCTCGGGCCGTCAACATGATGATCGGAAGGTTAGTGTACTTATTATCCTTTTTAAGCCGGCGTGCCCACTCAATTCCACTCTGTCCCGGCAACATCCAATCTAACAGCAGCAAATCCGGCAATTTCTGCTGGATCACTAGGAGTGCCCTGTGGGTATCGCCTACCGCGGTGACCTCAAACTCCGCCTGCTCTAGGATGTCCTTGAGCATGTCTCGAATTGCAATGTCATCCTCAACGACCAGAATACTTAACATGAAGGTTTCTCGATCAAACTATTGAGGTCACTCTAATCGGGAATTATGACAGGTGCGTTAAGGTCGAGGTGGACCGGTTATCCTCAGAAGAAATGGCCCCAACGGGGATAGAGAATAAGACCCCAAGAGAGTCCTGCGAGTGCCAGCGAGGTGAGGACTGCCGCTGACCCTACGTCCTTGGCTCGCCCGGAGAGTTCGTGGCGCTCAAAACTGATGCGGTCAACGACAATCTCGATGCCGGTGTTAAGCAATTCGACGATCATGACCAAAATAATGCTGCCTGTAAGCAAAACTTTTTCGACCGGCGTTTCACCTATCCATAGACCTAATGGGCCTGCAAGCACAAAAAGATAAACCTCCTGTCTGAAAGCCTCTTCGTGGACCCACGTGGCTTTGTATCCTCGGACGGAGTGGAAAAATGCGGCGTAGATCCGGGCGATGCCCTTCAGGTTCTGTCCGGCCATGTTGATTTCAATCTCCCGTTGATTAGTGTTCTATGGTACGAATGTTGAATATCTTATTTCAAATGACTCGTTCTGCACGATTCCATATCGCTTCGACCCAGGATTGTTGGATTTCGAGTTTTCCTTGCAGTAGCCAGTCCACAACGGCCTCTGCAACGTCCGGAAACCGAATGAGATGAGTAACGTCCTTACTCAACCAATCCGCTATCGTTCCCTGATCAAGATCATGCATCACATCCGCTAGACCGAGCTGGTGCAGCGCGAGGGCATTTGAGAGTTGTTCGATTTGACCATGCAGAGGTTTGACCAAGAGTTTCTTTCCCATATGCAGGGACTCGCTAGGCAACTCGAAGCCCGCATTACTGATGACGCCGACGCAGTCGGCGAAATCGGCTTGAAATCCTGACCGGGATAACCCTTTTACCTCGATATGGGCGCATTCTCCCTGTGTTGAAATTACCCCGCCGGGGTTGTAGACATGAAATTCAAAGTCTTTGAATGGTGTCAGAAGCTTAATGACGTCTTTGGCGTCTTCAAAGGGGAGATAAACAATAATCTTTCCTGGTTTCTGACCGCCGTTTGGTGCCTTGGTTTCGATGATGGGAGGAAGGATGGGGCCATTGAAATGATCCCAATGAACTCCAAGACCGATGGTTGCCGGAGCAAAATGCTTTAGGATTTGAAGGCCAAGGTAATCTTTTCCCGCAATGGGAATATCAAGCCCAAATGCATATTGATGGCCGATTCCAACTGTTTTGATGCCCTGAAGCTTGGCAGCCCAAGCCGTGACAGGTTCAAAGTCCGTCACTACAAGATCGTATCCGGTAAAGTCCAGGCTCTTAATGTCCCGAATGAATTCAATGAGATTGTTGCGAAGAGCGGTCTGGATGTAACGAATATTCCCATGGCTGGTTGCGAAGGTTAGTCCGGCCCGCCATTGATAGTCACCGAAGATTTCCATCTCAAAAAATTGATCTTGAGGTCGACCGGTGAACAGCCAGTCGACTTGGACGTCCCTACCCTTGAATTTTTGGGCAATGGCACGTGCCCGCGTGATATGACCGTTACCAGTTCCTTGAACACCGTAGAAAATTTTCACTGAACAAGAGTCTCCATGCTGATCAAGGCTAATCCCGTGCCCATCAAGGCACCGATCAGCGTATCTGTCGGAAAATGAACGCCGAGCACAACACGAGCCATTCCAACCAGAGATGCCCAGCCAAAAATCATCGGTGTGAGTGATGGGGTAAAGGAACTGGTTACTGTGGCGACCAGAAATGCAGCGGAGGTATGTCCGGATGGAAAGCTAAAGCGGTCGCCGGGCGTTACAAAATTTTGTGTGTTGAGGGCGACATAGGGGCGGTTCCGCCGGAAGAGGTTTTTGAGAACGAAGTAAATGGGTCTTTCCAGAGCAAACCCTAAGAGAAGAGATCCCAGGAATAGACTGTCAGTTCCATGGTTCCTTGCAGCCAGTCCCAGCATGAGGAAGAGGTAAAGAGGGCCGTTTGCACTTTTTGAAACCGCTTTTGCAATTTTGACGAGTCGGTTCTGTGTCTTTCGACTAGCTACCCACATGAACAGGAAAACATCGAGGTGATGAATGGATCGAATGACATTCATGAGGAGGCCTCGAGGGGTTTTGTAATCGATGCTGGCGGAGCCTTTGGAAGGGCTTCGGGTCCAAAGGGTTCAAGATGGCTTTCAAAAAGTCGCGCACAGCTTTCCCAGGAATACCTCAATGCGTAGTTGCGACAGTCATCCCGGTTTTTATCGAGTGCGCGCTGAATAGCGATCTTTAAGTCATCATTCAGATGGCCAACAGATTCACTAAGGATGACATCCTGTGGGCCTGGTACCGGGTAGGCGGCGACAGGAACGCCGCAAGCGAGAGCCTCCAGCATGACGAGGCCAAAGGTGTCTGTCTTGCTCGGGAAAACGAATACGTCGGCATCGGAGATGTGTTCGGCAAGATCAATGCCCTTCTTGTATCCCAGGAAAACGACATCGGGATATTTGGATTCGAGCTCATCCCGCTGAGGGCCGTCCCCGATAACAAATTTTGTTCCTTCTATTTCGAGTCTCAAAAAGGATTCAATGTTTTTTTCAATGGCGACTCGGCCGACGTAGAGGAGCTTCGGGCCTTTTCCCTCTAGTCGATGAGTGTCCCGTGGACAGAAGAGAGTGGTATCAACGCCTCTTGACCAGAGAACTGGATTTTTGAGACCTCTGGACTTCAGTTGCTCGACAAGACCAGGCGTTGCCGTCATGGCTCTTGCGCCCTGATTGTGAAACCAGGCCAGAAATGCATATCCCCACGAAACCGGAATCCCGGTCCGGACGTTGACGTATTCTGCGAAGAGCGTATGGAAAGAGGTTGTGAAGGGGACTTTATTGCGGATGCAATAACTTCTCGCAGCTAGCCCTAATGGACCTTCCGTTGCAACATGAATCGCATCGGGCGCGAATGTCTTAAGTTGTTTAGCAACCTTGGAACCTGAACCCAGGGCCAGACGTATTTCCGGATAGGTTGGACAGGGCCAGTTCTTGTAGCCGTCAGGTGTAAATAGGCGAACATCGTGTCCAAACCCACGCAGCTTATCGGCGATCGTGGAAAGAGTGGTGACAACCCCGTTGATCTGAGGGTGCCATGCGTCCGTGATCAGTGCGATTTTCAAGTAGGCGTCCTCCGCCAAGTGTTGAGAGGATGCTCTGCAGGGACATCTATCAGCCCTTGAGAGAGGGCGTGTGCCCTTTGTCCTCAGACATCGGGCACTTTATTGCTCTAGTGTGAAAGTGACGTGAAGGGCGTGTGACGGTTTTGTAACAATGTGTCTCTCTCCTGAGAGAGAGTGAAACCTAAGAGGCCGGAAACTTGATCGTGTAAATCGCGGGTTAATTCCCCCTTGTTTCGAGAAGCGGCACGGATTGGCGCGCCAAAGCAGAGGGTGATCTTGATTTCCTGCTTTGTTAGAACTCTCCAAAGATGCGGTACAAATGCGTCCGATCCGATAAAGGGAGCTGTCATTTTGCTTGATCCTTCATACCGGATCGCAATAGGCTGAATGAGGGATTTTGCTTCGATAGCCGGTGTGATGAGCTTGCTATTGAATCTCCTTACAACCCCACCTTCTGTCGTGGTTGCCTCGGGGAAAAGCATGAGTGAGACTCCGGATGCGAGATGGTTGATCATCTTCTTAATAGCGTCCTCGGAAGACTGGGGGTTGCCCCTTTGAATAAATAGTGTGCCCGTTCCTTTAAAGAGGTTGCCCAGAAGAGGCCAGTCTTGTACTTCACTTTTGGCGATGAAGACGAAATCGCCCTGTGAGGCTAGTGCGACGATATCGATCCAGGATATGTGATTGCTGATGCTAAGGGCCGGTTGTCGAGTTGGGATGCCTTTTTGATTGATTTTTAGGTTGATAATTCGGCAGACCATCTGGGACCAGGTTCGAACGCTAGTGTTACGAACCTTGCGCTGAACACTGGATCCCCACCATCCGGCTATCGGAATGATCAGTGTGACCAGAATGAGTCCAACAAGGATCGTTGCCAGAATGGCAGGGAGTTTGATCAGGGCTCGAAGCCATTCGGTGGTGAGTTCCTTCATAACATCTAGAAATAAAACGTTTTTCGTATCTGGCCTGCATGCGATTCAGTTCCAATAGGATGAAGACATCCATCACATTGAAGTTGGCATCCCAGCAAGGATCACCCAGAACCCAACACCCCAGCCTGAGATAGGCTTGTAGGAGGGGGGGAAGTCCGTACTCATCTCGCATGGTTCGCTGATGCAAGGGAACTTCTATTTTGGGTCGAACGCCGAGATGTTCAGGGCCTATCTGGTGGGGCAGGATCTGCTTGTAGATGGCGTCTACTGGGAACCCGTTTGGGCCTGGGGGGATGCTTGCACAGCCCATCAAGTAATCAAATCGATGGGCAGACACATATTCGGCAAGACCTCCCCAGAGCGTCCCGAGAACGAGGCTTCCTCTGTGTGCAGGGTCAACGCAGGTCCTGCCAATCTCAAGAAAGCGCCCGGGAAGATCGAGTACACCCGTAAGGTGAAACTCACTCTCTGAGTAGTAATAACCTAGTTGGTGAGCTTGAGTGTCGGGCAGAAGTCGGGTGCAGGCAACAATTTGATCCGAGTGAGCCTCACGGACGATTAGATGATCGCAATATTCATCGATCTCATCCCTGTCGATGCCGGGCTCGGATCCCTTTAGCTTTGCACCCAACTCATCGGCAAAAACGCGATATCTGAGGCGTTGCGTCTGAAGAATATCCCTCTTTTGTACGGCTAAATCGTAGACGTATCTTCGTGCCTTTGAGGGGGGAGGAAGCGCTGCAGCGGGATTTTGCATGACGATCTGTACTCACCGGATTTGACCGGGAAGATACAGGCCCATCATGATCGGAAGATGTCTTTGCAGTGAAATTTATATGACGAAATCGGCCCCGGATTACTGGATTTTGTGCCTTAGACGCCGCCATCCATGTCGTTCCACTCCTGCTGGATCAAAAGCTTGCGCTTGAGTTCGGTACAGTCAACGCCCGTTTTAGCGGAGTCCTTGAGGCATTCGGAATAGAGGTGTTTCAGGCGATATTCCTCATTGAGTTCTCCATCGGAAGAGAGGTTCGCCATGATGTTTCCGCATCCGGTCATCAGTGGGGCAATCACCAACGCGAGTCCGGGTTTTTTAAGCATGCTTTTGATCGTCATTGGGTTCGGCGCCTCAGGATATGGAACAAGCAGAACGCTTTATAACATGCGCGTATTAAGTTTCCGGGACCTTGGCTTCGAGCCTGTCAGCAAATTGGAACCAATTAACGTGGATGTAACAAGCGCACTCCATACTGCCGCCCACTGCCGGGACGTAGTCCCTTTTTAGATCACTCAGGTCAAACTTTGGTAAGGGTAAGGAATCCCCATGCAACAATTAAATCAGCGCGCAACGTCTTCATCGGACCTGATTTCAGCGGAGTTCCATTTTTTGATGGACGAATACTTCGTGGAGTTGGGGTGTGCACCACCGATTCGGAGGCTGGTCTCCTTGCCTGCGCTGGTTGCCGTGGCGCTCCTGACGAAGGCGATTCTCCTGAAACGACCGATCGAGGACTTTGCTCCCTAGGCACAGGCTTGATTGCCGCGTTCTCAAACACTCAATCGGTTGTGCTCGTGCTCCAAAAGGCCTGTGACACGAGATTGTTTTTTGAAATCTCATCTACGACTTGATCCAGAACCTCTGATTCCGCAGAGGTCGCGACAAGTGTTCCAAAAACTTGTACTTCATCTTGAGCGAAGGGTCGGACCTCCACTTTTCCGAGAGGATAGTCTGCGTTTTCGAGCGAGGCTTCAAGCTCGTCAATCATCTGTTTCTGAGCGATACGGTCGCCGATAACACAGACCGTGTAGGTGACTTCAGTCATCTCATCGTCAATGGGTTGGCGGTTGATTGCGTTGACCAAAGGTCTCAAGAGTGTATTTCCCGCCAGTACGAACAGGGCTACCAGTGTGGCTTCTGCAATTAGATCGGCTCCCGCACAAGCACCAACCGCAGCTGCACCCCAAAGGGTTGCAGCCGTGTTCAGACCGCGGACTCCAGCATCACCCTTCATGATGACACCCGCACCTAAGAATCCGATTCCCGATATGACATATGCCGTGACGTGAACAGCGCCCTCGTGCCCTGTGAGTCGGTTTGCCATGTCAACGAAGGCGGCGGCACCAATTGACACCAAGACATTTGTTCTCAGTCCAGCGGTTCTTTGACGGTATTGTCGCTCGATACCGATGAGTGAACCCAGTAGAAAGGCAGTCAGCAGGCTGATGAAGGTATCTTCGAGTGACTGGATGTTGAGAGAATTTATGGCTTCCATGGGGGTTTCCGATATGCGTCCTTAAAACTTCACGAAACTGTCATAAAAATTGCGTCGATTTGTCGCAGACTCCATGTACGACAGGGGCTAGGATCCTCTGATAGATTTCGCTTGTTGTTCCTGCAAACAGTTTTAAGCAGGCAAATTATCTTTCTTCCTAAATACTCTCTTTCTGGAGCATACGATAATGGCGAGAGCAAAGACGATCAAATCTGGCGTTAATGCCGTTCAGGAAAGTGTTGATATGCTGGCTGATCCGGAGGCGCAAACCGAAAGTCGTGCGGTCACCCTCCTGGCATCGGTAAAGTCATCGGCCCAAGCGGCTCAGCATGCGGCCGCTCAGGTGGGGCCGACTGTTGGCAGAGGCCTTCAAGCCGCGGCCTACCAGGGTATCTACAATATTTCCTATGGCTTGACCTTTGGGATTCTTCTGGCAGGCAAGGTCATCCCCTTCGGTGGATTTGTATCTCATGCCATCCACGATGGAAATACAGCGGCTAAAGTCGCATTTACTGAGCGTGAAGTCCGGTTGCAGTCCGATGGTCCCGAAGAAGGGGCGACGCTGAGTGCTTGAGTCATAATCCGAGGGGGCGAGGCTCGTTAGAGATCCCCCCTCATTCTCCCCGTTGTGCCCCTTTGAATGCCTGATTATGAAGACCATTGCCATCCTCTCTCAAAAGGGGGGAACTGGGAAAACAACCCTGACCGTAAATCTCGCCGTAGAAGCCATGGTGCGAGTAGGTTCGAATGTCGGCTTGATTGATCTTGATCCTCAGGTCAGTGCAGCAAGTTGGGGAGATAGTCGGACCTCTTCTCATCCCAGAGTCCTGTCCTGTCAGGCGAGTCGCTTGGGCCATGAGCTAGAGAAGTTCCAAAAAAAAGGCATCCAACTGTCACTTATTGATACCGCTCCTCATTCAGAAACGGCATCACTTGCAGCGGCCCGCGCGGCAGATCTGGTTCTTATCCCGCTTCGCCCCGCTATTTTCGATCTCCGAGCGATTGCCATGACGATCGATTTGGTACGTATGGCCCGCGTCCCGGCCTATGCGGTACTAAATGCGGTACCACCCAGAGGTGGATTAGCTGATGAAGCTGCAGAGGCCATACTTGCGTATGGTCTCGATTTGGCGCCTGTCCGAATTACACAGCGATCAGCGTTTGTGCATAGTCTTACCCAAGGGCAGGCGATTTCAGAATACGAGCCATCGGGTAAGGGGAACAATGAATTCAAGCGGCTTTTCGACTGGATTGAAACCCGCCTCGAATTTGGGACGGATCCAATGAAACAGTCTCACAAGGAGAGCCACGGATGAATAGAAAGATGAACCTTACGGATGCCCTTCATCAGGGTGCTGCCCAAGCCATCAGGGATGCCAGTGCTTTTAGCGCCGAATCCAAGCCTGCAGCGGGAGAAAATTCCGCAGGAAAAGTGACACGGTCAAAGGCGCAAAGCCTTGCAACGGATCAGTTTTTTTATTTCTTCCTCAGGTTGAGAAAGAATGAGGTCAAGCGGGTCGTCCAGCGTGCACAAAGTCTTTACCCGGAGGACAGTCGGGAGCGTTTGGCACGGCGACTGATCAATACACAAAGTACGCTTTCTTTCATGGCAGGAGCATTGCTGCATATACCTATGCTGCTTCCTACGACAGGGAGTGCGCTCAAATTCCTTGGATTTGCCGGTGGCACTTCCATCATGACGCGCATGCACCTGTATCTCATTTTGGAGATAGCACATATTTATGGCCATGACGTCGATGACAGGGAACGAGTTCCCGAAATGATGGCGATTATCGCGTCTTCCGGACTGGCGGCCAGTGCTCCGCTCTTGGTTCAGCGGATGGCCTGGGCCCCCATGGTGACGATTCCAACCGCAGGCCTGACCGTGGCAGGAATTACTCAAGTGATTGGCCATGCGGCTATTCAGTATTATCGAAAAAGAGCGAAGGAGAGCCTGACGGTTGCTGCTGCCTGATCATTCCTGTTGAATAAGCTGAAGATTAGATGTCGTTTGATCGTGGAGCACTCTGGACGTGAGTAAAAGCTATCAATTTTCGTTGACATCCTCCGCTGAGGAGGTGATTGGGAGAGCTAAGAAAGCAGCAGCCAAGAACGGAGTAGCGTTTAAGGGGGATGAGGCAAAAGGCAGTTTCTCAGGTATGGGAATCATGGGTGAGTACACCATAGAAGGCCTAGCCCTACGCGTCGAAATCAAACAAAAGCCCCTATTGATGACATGGGGTCTAATTGAAAAAAGCCTAAAGGAGTTTTTTTCAGAAGCATAGACGCATAATGGAATAGGCAAAGAAAGCCCGTTTCCTCCTTTCCGGAGGGGTACGGGCTTTTTTTCTTCCACGTGCTTTACCGTGACTAAAGAGAGATCAGGTGTGTCATTTGATTATCTGGAAGATAGAAGCAGAAAAGGGCAATCAAAATGTACACGCTTAGAAGCTGAACGCCCTTGAACCAGTTCGCTTCACCGTCTGGAATGATCATTGAAAAAATCAGAACGGTGAGCAGCAGCATCGCAACTGCTGCATTCCCCATGACGAGATCGAATGGCTGAGGTGAAACAAAGTAACTCGCCAACATGATCACAGGGGCGACGAAGAGAGCGATTTGGATACTGCTTCCCGCGGCAATACCCATGGTGAGGTCCAGTTTATTTCGTTGTGCCATGCTGATTGCAGCGAGACTCTCCGGGGCACCTCCAATCAGTGCCAAGATAATCATCCCGATGAAAGCCCGGGATATTCCCAGGGTTTCTGCCGTTTGTTCAACTGAGCCCATGATGATTTCACTGAGCATGGCCAGCGCCATTGAGGAAAAAGCGAGTTTTCCGATGGCCTTGACCAGATTTGAATCAGAATTCGACGGTTCTTCGTGACTCCAATCGACCGGGCTGAAATGGTGTGGATGTGTCTTCAGCATGAAGAGCAGACTCAATCCATAGGTGATCAATAGGACTACTGCAACGCCGGTATTGAACGCGTTAGCGTGGTGGGCGGTTTCAGCCGAAATGAAATTGTGAAAGAGGCTAGGCATGCTCATGCTGATCGCGGCGATCATGAGCACCGATCTTTGCATCATGGCGCCTTGACGATTGTAGCGCTGCTCATGGTTATGAAGGCCCCCGATCAGAAATGAGAGGCCTACGACGAAGAGCAGATTCCCAAGGATGACACCGACGATAGAGGCGCGAACCACATCGAGCATCCCCTTTTGAAGAGCAGCCATCGCAATGATCATTTCTGGAGCATTGCCGAAGGTTGCGCTTAGTATGGCTCCGACAGCAGGACTAGCTCGCTGCGCCAGGGTATCGGTTGCATCCACCATCGTTTTTGCAAGTGGAATGAAGCCAAGAACTGCGAGAATGAATTTTCCGGCTTCTGGAAAATCGGGTATGAACGCAACCCCATAGGCAAAGAAAACCAAGGGATAGAGCCATCGGAGGAAAGAAGGATTTTGAGTTGAAAAGTTGACCTCTGCTACGGACTTCACTTTTCAGCCTTGAAGATGGACTGCACGATCAATCGCCTCCCAGGGGAGGGGAGTTGTTGTATTGCCAAAATGACCTTCAACAGGGAGTTTTTGGTAGAAACCCTCAAGGTTCCTTCGAGGTAAATGCCGAAGGTTAAAGTTTCTAATGATGCTGCCGACTCTAAAGTCGAACTGATCATGAACTCGCTTTAGTAGTTCCTCATCTCCCACTTTCCCGGAACCAAAGGTTTGGATTTGTATGCTGGTCGGCGCAGCATGTCCAATGGCGTAGCTCAGCTGGATTTCACACTCGTCCGCAAGCTCTGCGGCCACGACGTTTTTGGCCACGTAACGAGCCATATAGGCGCCGATGCGATCAATGCGGGATGGATCCTTACCGCTCAGGGCGGAGCCACTATGCCGCGCAAAAGCCCCATAAGTGTCGGCAGCAGTCTTTCTTCCCGTCATCCCGGAGTGAAAGGCCGGTCCGCTTTTGGGGTAAGCGCCCTGAGGATTGATAAATATCTCGGATCGACCCTCTATGCCGATAGCGCACTTCTCGAATAGTGGATCAATGACGCGTTCAATCAGGTACTCCCTGAGTGTGACTTCATCGATGCGCATTTTCTGGGTGCTCCCGGCGATGATTGTGATGCCTGGGATATAGGTGGGTTTGCCGTTTTCGTACTGAACGCCAACCTGGACCGTACAGTCCGGAGATAGCCCAGGAACTTGCCCTTTGATACGGGCCGTCGACAAGCGGTGCGCCAAGCGGTTCGCAAGAACGATTGGGAGTGGCATCAACTCTGGGGTTTGATTGCATGCAAATCCAAAGACAGTAGCCTGGCTGTGCGAGGTGATCTGATCGATCTCGGCATCTGAAAGTTCTTTTTCATCAGTGATGGCCCGATGCTCTGAATTCATCCGAATGAGACTCGTCAGAACACTGCAGTTCTGGGCGTCAAAATCATTCTCATCGTATCCAACCTGGCTCAGAACGGTGCGCGCTACTTCAGGTATGTCAATGTTGATATCAGAGACAAAGCGAGCGGCCAGGAAAAGAACATTTTTTGAAAGGGCACATTCGGCGATGATTCTTGCGTAAGGATCTTTCTGTAGAAAGCGGTCAACTACCGCATCACTGATGCTGTCGCAAAGACGGTCTGGATGACCATCGGTCACGGACTCTGACGTAAAGAGGAAATTCTTTTTCACGCTAATCCTCCTGACTTGCGAGGGGGGGTGGAATGGATGAGTTTCTTCGAACTTTCATTCATGATGAACGGGGCGCTCGCGCCTGCCAGGATAAGTGCTATGTCGTGGGGACCTACAGGGCCTAGCTTTAGAAGGGTCCGTAGCGGTGGCAGAACAAGCGTTAATGCCTGAAGCCCCAGAGTGCCCACGGTTGCAGCAGTCATCCACGGATTTCCCGGTCGATCGCGATCCAAAATGGTGGTCTTTTCGGAACGGTTCCCAATGGACTGGAGGATTTGAGCGATCGTCAAGGCCATAAAGGTGTTCGTGCTCGTCTGTATTCCAGCCCCATAGCGACGCTGGCTGATCAAGAACACCGCGATGGTTCCTGCAGTAATCGTTAGGGATTCTCTTAGCAATTTAAGGCCGTCTTCCTTCGAGATGATCTTCTCATCTGGGGCACGTGGAGCCTGTTTCAGTACATCGTTTTCGGGCGGTTCGACGGCCAATGCCAAAGCAGGAAAAACATCAGTGACGAGGTTGATCCATAGTAATTGCATGGGGTTCAACGCTTCACCAAATCCCAGCGCGGTAGTAATTAACATGACTTCGATTTCGCTGAGGTTCGTCGAGAGGAGAAACCGAAGGCTTTTCCGGATGTTGCTGTAAATGGTTCGACCTTGTTCAACGGCGTTGATCATGGTGTGAAGGTTGTCATCCTGAAGGACAACATCAGCAACTGCGCGTGCGACATCCGTTCCCCCTTCACCCATGGCAACCCCAATGTCGGAGGCCTTGAGTGCTGGCCCGTCATTAATGCCGTCGCCGGTCATTGCTATGACTCGGCCTTGACTTTGGAGCGCCTGGACGATGCGAAGCTTATGAGCGGGGCTCACTCGCGCGAAGATGGTTGTGTCTTTGACAATATTTGAAAGCAACTCCGGTTCAAGCTTGTCGAGATGGGTCGAATCCATGATTTCAATATCTTTTGATCCGCCCAGTCCCAGCCGTTTTCCGACGGAAAAAGCCGTGGCACTTTGATCCCCCGTGATCATGACAGTGTCAATACCGGCTTCATGGAATTGTTCCATGAGTTCTGCGGTGCCCGGCCTCAGAACATCCTCCATTCCGATTAGGCCAAGCCAAATCAAATCGGTGTGTTCAAATTCCTGGTTTTCATTTAATGATCGATAGGCCACTCCGAGAACACGAAGAGCATCACCCGCAAGTTCTTCGTTAGCTGCGATGATCCTTTCACGCAAGGGTTTGGTTAACTTTTTGCGTTCATTCCCTGATTGCCATTCTTTGCAGAGGCCAAGGACATGAGAAGGGCTTCCTTTCACAGCTACGAGCCGTTCAGATGATTCCGTTTGATGGATACTGGCCATGTAGGGCCGTCCCTCTGCGCGATGTTCGATCTGTATCAGAGGATGACGTGTACGAAGTTCAGAAACATGAATTCCGGAGTGAATAGAGGCGTGGACGAGAGCCGCTTCAGTAGCTGACCCTCCATCGGGTAATCCATTTTCATTAAGCGTGACATCGCTACAGAGACTGATTACCTCAAGGAGTCGATGAATTTCATGATGATCCAAGGCTGGGAAATCATCTCCTGCAGCGGTAATGAATCGTCCTTCATCAAGTTTGATGTCGTGATGGTTTGTCTTGATGGCCACAGCTTTCATGATATTCATGGTCAGCGTGCCTGTTTTGTCGAGACAGATCGTTTGAACTGCACCAAGGCTCTCGACGGCAGGGAGGTGCCTGATGAGGACTTTGCGGCGCTTCATTTCTCGTATGCCCAAGGCGAGCGTTGTGGTCGCCACCGCCGGAAGTCCCTCTGGTACTGCTGCGACAGCGAGAGAGATGGCAGAATTAAGCATCTGGAGCCAGGGCATTCCCCGCATTACGCCGACAGCAAAAACCAAACCGCAGATTCCGGCGCTAGATAAAGCCAGCGTCCTGCCCATTTCGTCGAGCTGACGCTGAAGAGGCGTATCAGGTGTTTCAACTTCACCCACCAAAGACTGAATATGTCCAATTTCAGTCGCTTTGCCTGAGGCCGTTACAACAGCAAAGCCGTTTCCTCCTGTGACGGTGGTTCCCATATGAACCATGTTGGCTCTTTCACCGAGCGGGGTTTCCGCATCGAAGAGATCGATGAAAGTCTTGCTCACGGGCAGGCTTTCGCCAGTGAGTGCCGATTCATCGACGGTCAGGTTCGTCGTATTGATGAGGCGTGCGTCTGCCGGTATGTAAGCGCCAGGCGATAGAATCAACATGTCTCCGGGAACTACGTCATCAAAGGCTATTTCGGACTTTTGACCATCCCGCATCACGGCAACGCGCTCAGGGCGCATGCTTCCGAGCGCATTGATTGTCTTTTCGGCTGACTTTTCCGTGAAGTATCCAATCAGGGCGTTGATCACAACAACGCCAAGAATAACTGCAGCATCAGCAACTCCCCCGGTTGCGATGGAGACCGCGGCTGAAACTCCAAGCATGGCGACGGGTATGTTCCTGAACTGATCCAGAAACATCTCAAAGCCTTTTTCTTTTTTTCCATCGATCAGCGCATTCGGACCGTAAGTCCGAAGCCGATGAGAGGCTTCCATGGGTGTTAAGCCTGTCGCCGGCGTACCCAGTTTTTCGAAGACTGTTTCAACTGCAAGGGCGTGCCATGTTTCCTCTGCGGTTCTTTGGAGGGCTTCCGACTCCCAGAGAATCGAGTCCCCTTCATGACTTCCTGCGAAGAGGTGTTCCGTAACATTTTCACGTTCGACTTTTCTTCGGATCCAACCACCCAGGCGGGAAGGGGGGGAGCGATCTCGACCACTCTGCTTGTGATGGCGTGTCGGGGGGGGGATTTCCCCTAGGATGGCAGATAAGTCATCAAGAATCTCGGCGATTCCGGCACGCTCGGAATTGAAATGGATCAAAAGAGACCCTGTCAAAGGATTGCCTCGAACTGACTCGACGTGGGTTATGCCGAGGATTGCTTGCTCAATAGCACCTTTAGCCTCTTCTCGCCTGTAAAGAATCTGGGCTTTCAGGCGTATTCTGCCTGGCGATGAAAAATGGAGGATTTCAATAGGTTGCTGGAACACGATTTATCCTCTCTGATCTGGCAGTGTTTGGTTTTAGGCGCTGATGATGGCGGCGAGCACTAATCCCGCGATGACATTGCCGCCGATGCTGACGAGAAGCTCTCGTGTAAAGAAGGCGCCTGGTTTCATTCTGCTAAGTCTGGGGTTCTTGTGTTTCAGCGTGATTTCAATCTGTCCGCTCTCGATTCTTGAGATGGCATCACTGACCAAAGCAATTACTTCGGTTTCATCGTGATGCGCTGGGTGGAACTTCACCAGGAGATTTCCCGTCAACACATTGGGTTCAGCGTGATAGACCCCTTTTGATGCTGGCTCATTCAGCAAGGTCTGTTTCAAGAGTTCGGCATAGGTGTGCTTGTGCCGTATCGCGGGCACCGATAAGCGGAGACGATTAGCTACACGGCAGTGAACGACACTTACACCAGTATTCAAGGGGTCTTGCATGGCACAGATTTAAAGCGGAAGAGGTTGGGTCACTTCGGAGTCTGATGCTGCCCTGTCCAGGAATCAGGAGAGACTATTTTTCCGAGAGTTCGCTAGCTATCTTGAGGATCTAGAGGATTGGCTGCATCGGCTGTAAAAGGCATCTCGTTTTGATCTGAGACCAGTTCGGCTTTTACCTCTGCCACGAGATCTTCGAGGCTCTCTGTCGCTTCCGCCATGGCTTCTCTCCCTTTTTCGAGGAACAGAAGGCCGGATTTGATGGCAACTCTGGCCAGAGGGCGGCCGACCATAATGACGGTTGGAATGGCCGCGACGCCCACCAGAGCGGCACCTAAGCCGATGGCTACGCCCTTGGCAGTTTCATTCTTGAGAAGGTTGTCGATGGTTGGCATGGGGATATTCCTCTATCAGCGATGAGTTTTGAGTAAGAGAGCAGACTTAGGCTGCCAGTCTTGGCAGCTCCAATGGGGTATCCGACCACGTGCAGGGGCTTGCGGATTCTTTGTTGCTCTGAGATTCGAGATAAAGCCTCTCGACGGCCTGTAATGAATACTTCCTTTCAAGTCGACGGATGACGAAATGACATCGTGCCATGTCCTGAAAATGGTCCATGAACATCCGATTGCAGAGGGCCCCTGTGGTGGCGCCGATCACCGGTAGCATCATTCCTATCGTCCGGTTTGATAAAACGATTCCTAACCGCTGGCTTACAAGACTTGCGAAATGGATGAGTGATGGCGTTTTAGTCATACCCTGCAACCCGAAGGCCGCCAAATGTCGGCTTGCTTCGTTAATTGGTTGCTGCAACGCGAGGCGAAGCCCGTAGTAGCTGAGATCGGCATCGTCATCTGTGCTACTCCATCCTCCCATGGCGAAAACGGAGAGGCATGCAAGTCGTGTCTCCAGATTGTCCAGATCTTCGCCTTCCTCTCTTGCGATCTGTGCGATTGCCGAAAGAAGCAACACGGTGGAAATGGGAAGTTCCAACCAGACGGCTGCCCCACCCAAAAACCCGCCTAGTGCGCCCGTTGCAATACATGCTGCTCGGTGCCTTCTGGGGTTGGGTAGAGATTTCTTTTTGAGGAGTCGATTGATGCTCATGTCGAGCCCAAGGGAGACCATTCGGTGAGCGCATTTTTGGATTTTCAGCGAAAAATCTGCGGGCAAAAGCTTCAGGCTGACGGTGATCGGAGAACTCAGTGCGCTTGATAAACGAATCGCATAGCTCGGATG
The DNA here is from genome assembly GCA_964344615.1 of uncultured Methylococcus sp. GTDB lineage: Bacteria > Pseudomonadota > Gammaproteobacteria > Methylococcales > Methylococcaceae > UBA6136. The sequence goes on along the minus strand of CAYFOC010000005.1, from coordinate 8,316 downwards.
CTCCAATCGCCGGAATGCGCGCACCAAAGTTATCCGATCCTGTTCCGAGATCAGTGGGGTCGTTGCCATCATGATCGAAATTGCTGTCGAAGTTCTGCGCCGGATGCGCAGTCATAGGACAGTTAACCTAACAAAGAGAAATGACAGGTTCGTGACGTCAGGATGACCTTGAAATACGAATGTCACAAGCGCGTGCGACGCTTTGCATTTCATGTTCTTAAAAAGGTAAGCCAATGACAGGCGGCGATGAACTGTATGACGTTTCTTCAGAAAACAGCGTGATGTTCGCGCTGGGTATGGATGAGGGTGAGGAGGAAAGGTTCGATGACGGGATCGAGTCGGATTTGGTGAGCCCGGATTTTTACGACCCGCTCATGTTTCTCGATGCAGATCGGACATCCTCATCCCGGGAACGATAGAGGGCAATAACTTAAGTAAGAAAGCTGTCACATTCGAGTTCTAGACTTGCCGCTAATCTAGTCTATTCGTCAGGAAATATTGGTGTTCTGCGGATAGGCAGTTATCAGGTACAAGTCGTATGGCCATCCATCACTCCCTTGGCTCTTTTCCCCAGGTTCCTTTGAGGTCCGCCAAGTCGTGGGATGGATCGGTTCTGAGCGGTTCCTTGGTGACGGGGCGTCCAGAACAGCCCGAAGCGCTTCATACACTCCGCTGTAAGCGGCTGAGTGTTTTTTATGGAGCAAAGCAGGTGGTCTTTGATGTGGGATTTGATGCGTCAAAAGGCGATGTGTTGGCGCTGATTGGGCCGTCAGGCTCAGGTAAATCGACGGTTCTGCGAGCACTGAATCGGATGCATGAAGGCAATCCAGAATGCAAGGTCCTCGGTTCCGTTTCTGTCCAAGGTCTCGACATTTATGACGAAAGCTCTGATGTGGTTGCTACGCGCATGAAGTTTGGAATGGTTTTCCAGAAACCGAATCCTTATCCCCGTTCGATTTTTGAAAATATCGCCTATGGGCTTCGTATTCACGGCAAGACATCTTGTCAGGTCGAGGAATTGTTCCTCGTAGAAAAATGTCTTCGGCGTGTAGGTCTTTGGAGCGAGGTAAGCGGTCGGTTGAAGCAATCCGCAATGACGCTTTCCTTAGGACAACAGCAACGCCTGTGTATCGCAAGAGCCTTGGCCGTCAACCCCGATGTCATTCTCATGGATGAGCCCTGCTCATCTCTGGACCCCATCGCTACCGCCAAGATTGAAGACCTTATCGAAAGCTTGGGTAGACAGATGACCATCATCTTTGTGACTCAATGTCTTCAGCAGGCGGCTCGTGTCTCATCGCGGGTAGGCCTTATTGCCCGCGGTCGGCTGATTGAAATTGGACCGACCACTGAAATGTTTACATCCCCTCGGCACGTGTTGACCGAGCACTATCTATCTGGCCGGGATATTCGGCACTCCGAGGATCTTTATCATGAATGAACTTGTCAGAGGTCATACCTTCAGGCGTTATGACGGAGAGCTTTCCAGCCTCCATTTGCTGGTGTCCGAAATGGGGGTTGTGGTTGTCGACCAACTAGTAGCGGCGTTGGATGCTTTCTCGACGCAGAATGTAAATGCTGCGCGAAAAGTCATGGATGACGATATTTTGGTTGACCGCATGGAAGTTTCCGGAGACGCCGAAATCATCCGTGTAATCTCCAGAAATTGTCCCATGGCTTCTGATCTTCGCTTGGTGATTACCGTATCGAAAAGCATCAGTGATCTTGAGAAAATCGGTGACGAGGCTGTCAGGATTGCGGCGATTCTTCTAGATATTCACTCTGCCGGGCAGGGTTCAATGAATACGGAGCTGGCTCAGGAACTGAGAGAGGTAGGTCAGTTAGCCCTCGAGAATCTCAAATCCGCTCTAGCATTGTTTGAAAGCTGGAACGAGGAACAGGCGCTGCGTGTGATCGATGGGCATCGCCAGATGGATAGTCAGTTCCAACAGGAACTGAATCGAGCCATGACATGCATCATGGAAGATCGTGTAGAGCTTGGTTTGGCCGTTTCTTTTGTGCTGGTTGCCAAGTCGTTGGATCGGATTACCCATCACGCGCTTAATTTGGCTGAGTACGCCATTTTCGAGTTCAAGGGGGTCGATCTTCGGGTGATGCAGCCCTGAGTCACGGCTGAAGGTGGCTTCAATTTTTGGAGTGGGGGGCGGTTTGAAAAACAAATGGAATATTGGTTTTGAGTGGGTTGTCACGAGTATTGCTCTGATCAGCGTTGTCTTCCTTTTTAGTCAGGCAGAGCAGGCCGGACATCAATCATCTCCTACTCCCTCCTTCTCACAGAATGCACGCTGAAACAAAATTCACGGTTCTGTAATACGCCCCCCCTAAAATCCCGAACGGGTCTCCCAGATTCCCCTCAGTCGGCGAAACTGGATCTATCCCGCCCTTTTGGGCGGGTTTTTTTTATCTAATGGCTTGGGCATGCGCTAGCTGAGAGGGAGTTTTGTTTGCGCGTTTGATCCACCATCTGGTTTGTCACGATGCAGTCATCTCATTTAGCTACATTTCATTCTGGCCGGGGCGTGACTGGTCACTACTGAGCGCTTGTCCAAGAACTTTGCAGTTTGGTTCTCCATCGTAGTCATCGGTGGTTGCTTATTTCATGGAGAGGTACGTCCTCTAAAGTTTTCCTCTAAGTACATGGATCTGCATGTCTTCATTTTTCCAGAGATCTCGTGGTGTCTGACAGAGTCCAGGAGTTGCAGGCAGAACTTTCATTGGAATCACGGGGGCGCTCCGTGGATTGGAGGCGTTTCAGGGACCCAGGAATAGCCCTGGGGTTGGCCTTGGGTGCAGCGCCTCTCGAATTGCTTTTTGCACCGCAAGCCGCCCTTTTTTTCGTGCTCAAGGCTTCCCTGCCACGCTGGCGCGAAACCCTCAGGCATATCCGATCGAAGGGCCGACCGGATGCGGAGATACTCGAGTCGATCTGGGTTCTTTTTTATTCCGTCTCCGGTGAACTTGTGGCACCAGCACTTTCTCTGCTGTTGCTCGAAGCAGGCAATTCTCTCCGTGACATGACTGCCGAACGGAAGACTCAGAATGATGCTGAGGTAATACCTAGCCGCTTGTATTGGGTCGAGCGAGGAGGACGCCGACGCCGAATACACCTGAGGCACCTGAAGCGCGGCGATAGGGTTTATTTGGGTGCAGGTGATCGGGTGCCGGCTGACGGGGTGATTCGGAAAGGCCAAGCTATTCTGGATGCGATCTTTCTCACGGGTGCATCTACACTTACCAGTAAGTCTCCCGGAGATCGTATCTACGCCTCGACTTTGCTCAGCAAGGGGCAGATCGTTTTGGAGGTTGATGTCGCAGGCGCGGAAACACGGGTTTCATCGATGCTTGAGGGGTGGGTCGACAAGCGCAAGGATGACACCCGTCTCAGTAACTATATGGAAGATCTGGGGAATCGTGCTGTTGTCCCGGCATTAGCCGGAAGTGCCGCTATCTTTATGATCACTGGTGGAAGCATCAATAAATCGCTCGCTCCACTGTCCCTAGACTTTGCACAGGGAGTTGGAATTGCGGCTCCTATTCCGGTAATCCGTCATATAAATAATAGCGTCGAGAAAACCGGGGTTCTGATCAAGGGAGGTCATATCCTCGAGAAGCTAGCATCAATTGATGCCATCGTCTTCGATAAGACAGGGACATTGACCGAACGGTTTAGCGAAATAGAGGCTGTTGAAAGTTTCGATGAGAGGTATTCCGAGAATCAGCTTTTGGAACTTGCCTTGTCCGCCTGCAGGTACACGTTGCACCCTTTCACGCTCGCGATAGAGAACTTTGCTAAGACGCGGGCGGTCACTGCGAGACATGCAGATGTTCTTGCATCTTCTGACTCCGGAGTATTGGCCGAGATGGATGGCCTTAAGGTGGCCATGGGCACGATTCACTTTCTCAAAACGCATGGAATCGGGATTAATACGGCCTACCATCGGACGCACAAATCCGTTATCCGGGATCGATCAATCCGCTATGTTGCCGTCCATCAAGAGGTGATAGGCGCGATTTCTTATACCAATCCCATTCGGGCTACTGCGGCAACCGCTATTACTCAGCTTGAGTCGATGGGTGTTGCCTGTCATCTGTTTACGGGGGATAACAGTCAAGCGGCCAATGCGGTCGCTTATAAACTGGGATTCAAACCGTCCAACACCTTTTCAGATCTATCGGCCAATGAGAAAGTGCTTCTGCTTGAGAGGATCAAAAGACAGGCAGTATCAGTCGCTTATGTCGGTGATGGATTAAATGATGTACCTGCACTCGTGGCGGCTGACGTTGGTATCTCCTTTCTGGATGGGACCGATCTTGCGCGGGAATGTGCGGATGTTGTGATACTTCACAACAATTTGGATGCGATACCACAGGCCATTCGCTCCGCAAGAAACGCGATGGGGCTTGTGCGGCAAAATATTGCCCTTGTGATCTCAGCCAATATCGTAACTGTTGCCGGAGGTGTCATCTTCAATATGGGGCCACTCCTATCGGTTGTCATCAACAATGGTGCGATCATTCTTGCGGGGCTTAATGGAATGCGACAGCCCAAGTTCCAGGAGTTGACCTCTCCCCATCCACCGCAATCCTTGGTTCGTAATGATCAGAATCTTCTCGGTCTGGATTGGCAGAAGCGTCGAAGGTCAGGCCTTGATGATCTCCTCGATCATCCGTTTTCGTGAGGTCTGACGTCATGAGATCTATTCGATACGTGTTTGGCGGCCTATTTTCTCTCTTGATTCTTGTCTCAGTGGGATTGGTCGCATCGATTTCAGTCGTCATGCAGTTCCGGGAGGCGGATGAATCTGCCGCGGTACTGATGAAGATGATTGGTGGGCGCGTTGAAGATCTCATCGACCATGAATTTAAGGAACTGATGAGCCTTGAACGTATCTATGCACGACAGATCGAGAAGAGCAAAGCATCGCCCAAGAATGGCTTGCATGACGAAGCGTTTATCAGGGAGATGATTGAGTCCGTCAGGACGCAGAGCTTAATGTCTGGAGCCAAGACACTCAGTTTCGTCGACGAAAAAGGACGATGTTTGGCTCTGGATCGGAGACGCACTGCAACCCCGGTCGTGAAGCTTTGTGATCTTTCCAAGAGCAAGAAGATAAGGTGGTTTTCGTTCGATGGATTTAGCAAGACGCGCCCACCCCTGGATTATGGCCAGATGCCATCGGATATTCGGCGAGATTCGGCTTTCGAAGAGGCCGTCAGGCGTCACGAGGTCGTTATATCTGATGTGCATCCCAGCTATTGGAGCGAAGGTTCGCAAGCTATCTCTGCATATGAGGCGCTCTTCGGCAGTAGCGGCCAGTTTCGGCTGATGGTTTCTTCTGAATTGGATATCCGTGCAATTGCCATTCAATTGCAGGGCCTAACGGCGCCCAACGGTACCTCAATCTCTCTGTTTGATCGGCAAGGACATATGCTTGCATCCTCCTTGCGACAGTTTGATGAGGAAGCGGGTGTGACGAATCCCTCAATGCTTCCTTCGATTTCCCTTAATCATGATCCAGGGATTCGTGCGGCAGCCCTTGCGCTTAAACCATCCAATCATGGGGATTTCATTGAGAAGGAGGCTACCCGACAAATCCGTATTGATGACCAACTCTATTACGTCTACTTGGCTCCAGTAGCGCGAGATCGTGTAAAGGATTGGAACATTGCAATAGCGATTCCTCAAAGCGCCCTGATCAGTCACATTCTGAACGGCATTCAGATGACAGCTTGGATCACTGGCGTGCTGGTGATTTTGGCGATTTTTTATGGAATTGCTCTTGCGGGATGGATTACCCGTCCGATCTTGACGCTTGGTCAGGCGGCAAGGGCTCTTGAGCATAACCAGCTTGAGGAGCCATTCATGCCTTTTATCGCTCTTAGTAGTGATGCCCAATGCCAAAACGAGTTCGGGAAGCTTGCGAGGCTTTTTTTGAAAATGATTGAGGAGGTTCGCTCGCGTCATCTCATGCTAGAGATACAGCTTGAGCAATTAAGGGTGGACATTGATGACGTGCAGACAAAGGCCAAGGTCCAGGAGGTGATGGATACAGAGTTCTTTGCGCATCTTCAAGAGAACGTCGAGCATCTCAGGCTTAGGTTTCGCGATGTCGAGGCTTGAGGTCATGAAAGGTGAACACCTTTGGGCTGAAAGGTATGAGCTGTGATGGGAAAGCTAATTACGATCCACTCCTTTCGGGGTGGCACAGGCAAGTCGAATATTTCAGGCAATCTTGCGGCCTCGCTTGCCATCCAGGGCCGAAGGGTTGGAATCATTGACACCGACATCCAGTCGCCCGGATTGCATGCAATCTTCGGGGTATCTCCAGGCGGCCTCAAATATGCATTGAACGATTACCTGTCAGGGCGCTGTGACATCGAAGAGACCGTAACCGACGTCAGCAGAGCACTTGAACACAGTGAGCATGATCCAGGAGGGCGCATTTTTCTGATCCCTTCGAGTATGAAGTCTGGCGACATAACTCGGATTCTCCAGTCGGGTTATGACGTGGGAAAGTTAAATATCGGGTTTCAGCAGTTAATTCAAAAACTAGAACTGGATTTTTTGCTCGTAGACACCCATCCGGGCGTTAATGAAGAGACGCTGCTTGCTGCTGCGATTTCTGATGCTTTTGTATTGATACTTCGGCCGGATCGTCAGGATTATCAGGGGACTGCCGTCATGTTGGAGTTGGCCAGAACACTGCGAGTACCTAACGTTTTCCTTGTCATCAACAAGGCAATAAGCCGTTCCGACTTTCAGTTGCTGGAAGATCGGGTGTGTTCAACCTTCGGAGAGAAGGTCTTGGCGGTGATCGGTTTAGATCAGGAAATCGCTGCCCTAGGCAGTTCCGGATTGTTTTCGGTTCTCCATCCGGGGCATGAGTTCAGTAAAGCGATTAGAAAGATTGCTGACCAGCTTTAATGTCTTTTTAACTGACAGGACTATGAGGTAAAGCATGACGAGCATGATTCGATTGATCAAGATCCCTGACCTTCTGACGATTGGTAATCTGGTTGGTGGGTTGCTTGCAATATTTGCTGCCATTGATGGAGATCCTATGAAAGCTGCTGTGCTTATTATCGCGGCAATGATCATGGATGCGTTCGATGGCAAAGTCGCACAATGGCTTAATCAAAAAAACTCCATGGGACGAGAGTTGGATTCGCTTGCGGATCTGGTCTCGTTTGGTGTCGCACCCGCTGTAATTTTCTATTTAAGCGATGCTTTGGAAAGTGCTCTGTGGAAAGCCTTAATTGCGGCCGTATTTGTGAGTTGTGGCATGCTCAGGCTCGCGCGTTACAACATCTCGGAAAGTGTGGGTTTCGAAGGAGTCCCAATCACGGTGAACGGCGTATTGTTTCCTGTGCTCATTATTGTGGGGGCTTGGTATCCTGGACTCTACGCCTTTTGGCCCGCGATACTCGTGGTTCAAGCTTTTCTAATGGTGAGTTCCATCAGGATTTCGCGTCTTTTTTAGGGGGGGGCTGGGATATCGCCTTTCAAGGTCATCGGCGTAACGAGAGATCATGTCCATAGATTGTGAAAAAGCTTTCGGGAAGCGCTTTCTGAGTGGTTTGGCGATACGATAGCCGGCCCCAGGCCAGAGGATCATGATGCCGGCGATCCAGAAGGGCGGGATGCCAGGAATGCCTAGCTCGCTCAGCAGTCCCGAAATCAGAAGGATCCAGCCGACATCTTTAGGGAGATGCTGCAATTCTGGTGGCAGCTCTGATGGGTTGCTTTCTGAAGCATGGGGAGGCATGTTAGATATCCTTCTTGACGTGCATTGGACTCAGGGTTCATGCCTGGAGTTTATAGGTGCAAAGTGACTGGGGCGTTACCTGTCAGCCCGTTTTCTATGATGAATGATTGTTTGAATCTTTGGGGGGATGATGTTGGCTAATTTTTTGCTGTGGTTTCTGAGATGCTGGGGTGTCGCCTTTGTGGTGACTGCGCTTGCCGGATGTGGCTCATTTAATAGAGGCCTCGATCAGGATACGAGCGACCAGTCCATGGTCTGCAAGGATGGTATCAAGTATCTCCCTTTTACCAATGGCCGTGATCAGGCCTATACCAGTGAGGGGCGCCCAGAAACGTGTCCCCGAGATCTCTAATTTGCTCTCTTTCGTGAATTTGTTGCGCATCTTCATGCCAATGTAACAATCGTTTTGTTGAATTGTCATCTCCAAGGCTTCTTATTCGGAGCCTTCATGACGGCGAAGCCGTCGAGGGCGCGACAGATTTAACATGACGATCAATCGATACAAATCCATTTTTATCTCTGATCTACA
>CAYFOC010000004.1:0-25985 GCA_964344615.1 uncultured Methylococcus sp. | reverse complement strand
ACGCCAATGAACTTGATGGGCTTGCCGGTGACATGTCGCACCGATAAGGCCGCCCCACCACGGGCATCACCATCGGTCTTGGTCAAGACCACACCGGTCAGCGGCAAGGTATCGCCGAAGGCCTTGGCGGTATTAGCTGCATCCTGACCGGTCATCGCATCAACCACAAAAAGGGTCTCAATCGGCTGAATTTCCTTATGAAGTTCCTGGATTTCGGCCATCATGGACTCATCGACATGGAGTCGACCAGCCGTGTCAAGAATCAAAACGTCCTTATAGCGCTTTCGGGTGAACTCAAGCGCTCCTTTCGCAATTTCAAGGGGCGATTGTGAAGGATCACTCGGAAAGAATTCGGCGCCCACTTCCGCAGCCAACGTCTTGAGCTGTTCAATAGCTGCGGGGCGATAAATATCGGCACTCGCAACAACGACTGAGCGACGCTCGCTTTCCTTGAGATATTTGGCCAGTTTGGCAACGGTTGTCGTTTTACCCGCACCCTGAAGACCCGCCATCAAGATAACGGCTGGAGGCTGCGTTGCAAGATTCAGCTTCTCATTCGCCTGCCCCATGACAGCAATGAGCTCTTCATTGACGATCTTGATGAAAGCTTGTCCCGGGCTCAAACTGCCTTGGACGTCCTGTCCCAGCGCTCGCTCTTTCACCTGGTCAATGAAGTCCTTGACGACGGGAAGTGCAACATCCGCCTCAAGCAAGGCCATGCGAACCTCACGCAGGGTATCCTGAATGTTCGCCTCCGTCAGGCGTCCTTGTCCACGGATTTTCTTGAGAGAAAGGGTAAGTCGTTCAGTCAGGTTATCAAACATCCAAATGTACCTTGGTAATTGGTCCCGTTAGGGCAATTGCTTCATCTAGGGCGCGCATTATGCCAGACTAGGTGTCTTGGGGAGAGGAACCATGGAAACCGTTTTGCTGACCTATCTGGCTATTGGAACTTATATGACGGCATTTGGCCTCCGAGCTGTAATGCTCGAGAGCCCCGCCAATCCTCAATCCCCCCATGCAAGACGATGGTCCTGTGCCCTCTTGGGGACTCTGGCTCTTGCGATTCACGGCGCCGCGCTCCTCAAAGCGAATAACTATGGTGCAGATATCAATTTCAGCCTCCTTCACGCCATGTCTCTGGTCATGCTGGTCACCAACGCGCTTGTACTGTTGACCGGTTTCATAAGGCCTGCCGAACAGTTGGGCATCGTGACATTCCCACTCACCGCCACAATTCTCCTGATCGGACAATTCGTGTCCGAGCCGATTCGAAATATCCACAACCCGTCTCTTGGGATGTCGGCCCATATTTTGAGTTCACTTCTGGCTTTTAGTTTCCTTGGCATTGCAGCCATCCAGGCTACTCTCCTTTCTATTCAGGATGCCTGCCTCCGCAGACGACACTTCAAAGCCTGGATATTGCGATCGCTACCCTCGCTCGAAAGCATGGAATCCCTGATGTTCCGCCTGATTGGGATGGGTTTTATCTTCCTCAGCGCTTCACTGGCGTCAGGGTTTTTGTTCCTTGAAAACATGTTCGCCCAACACCTGGCACATAAGACCATTCTGACCCTGCTCGCCTGGGTGATTTTTGGAATTCTCATGCTCGGGCGCATGCGCTTCGGCTGGCGCGGCATCGTTGCCATTCGCTGGACCCTGATTGGGTTCCTGGCTCTGCTGCTAGGTTACTTTGGCAGCAAGTTCGTGATTGAACTGATCCTGAAGCGGTCCTGATCAACATGCTGATTAAGCGGGTGCTTCTTGTGGGGTGCATCGCACTGGCTGTTCAAGTCATCGCTGGCTGCACCCTGATCCAGAAAACCACGCAGTTGCCTTTTCAGGCAATGCGCTCGCTACCTTTCCTTCGCGACAGTTCGCGCGTCTACGATCCCGTTAGTCTTCAGGAAACCCTTCTACGGTTTGCTGATAACTACATCATTTCAACGATCATCGCCGTAGATTCCCTAAAGGAAGACGGCAAACCGTTGAACCGAGAGTTCGTTGTCGTTGCAAAAATCAGGCTTACAAGCGATATCGTCTCACTCGTCACGGGTTCGAATTCACTAAACAACCTGATCAGCACGCTGATTTACGCCAAATCGTTTCGCAAGAGCATTGATGAATATTGGGCACCGGTCCATTTCGGCAACTCTGCGCAGGTGATGAGGAATGCACTGGATGATCGGATTCAAGAACTTGAAAAATATGCATCGGGCATCCTAACCCCGCAACAAATCATCGAACTCGAAGCGGTGATTACCGCGTGGCAGAAGTCCCATCCAACGACATCTACAAGCGTCGGGGAACTCGCCAATATTTCTATCGTAAGCCAGGTACTCAAGGCTGGCACTCAAACGCGCAAAGAGGAAGACTCGAAGAGCGTTTTCAGCCTTCTTGACCTTGATCCGCTTGCAAGCCTTGACCCCGCCACGCAGGAATTAGCCGAAACCCGTCTTTTCGGCGAGAGAACGCTTTTCCTGACACAGAGACTCCCTCAGCTGCTTGAGTGGCAGATGGAACTATTGACGCTTAGAACGACCCGTATTCCTGAGCTTTCTTCCCTTGTGGACAGCGCCTCCGGTATATCAAAGGCTAGCGAACGCTTTAGTCTCACCTTTCAGGATTTGCCTTCGATCATTCACAAGGAGCAGGACGCCTTCATGAGTCGGCTGAAGGAACAGCAGGCTGGTTTGGACACGCTTGCGCGCGATACGGAGAAAACGTTTACCGAAGGAACCCGAATGGCTGAAGCCACTCGCGAAGTCATCGTGACGTACAAGAACCTCCTTGACTTAATTAATGAACAGTCCAGCAAGGATCCAAATGACAAACCCTTCGATATCAATGAATGGGGAAGTACTGCAGATCGGGTTGAGAGAATGTCCTCAAGCCTTCATGCACTCCTCGACTCACTCGCCATCAAAGGCGAAAACCCGCAGCTTCAACAGCTAGAAATATCTACCGCAGAAACAGCCCGAAAGATTATCGACTACGCACTATGGCGGGGGCTCCTGTTCCTGATGGCATTCGTAGTGTTCACTGCGGTTACGCTCGTCACAAGCCTTGTCATCTACAAACGCTTAACGGCAAAGAGATCCGATATCTAAAGATCACTTTGGTTGCACCATCACTTAGGCTTGTGCAAAATGGATTTTTAGGGCTTTCATGCCTGCCCCCAACGCACCTCTATTGACCCCCTGAATGTTCAGCTATTTTTTTCCCCGCATAGATCTCGGAATCGACCTAGGCACCGCCAATACCCTCATCTTCGTGAAAGGCAAAGGGGTGTTGCTCAATGAGCCATCGATCGTGACTTTCGATCATGTCCAGCGAGATATCATCGCCGTGGGGGCGGAATCACGAGCGATGATGGGTAAAGTCCATCCAGAACTCAGCACCGTCAGACCTATCAGGGATGGCGTCATTGCTGACTTCGACATGACCTCCGGGATGTTGAAGCGCTTCATTCGCATGGTCGTTGGGCCTCACAAGATCCCTCGGAACGTGGTCATCAGCCTTCCGAACGGCGTAACCGACGTTGAAAAACGTGCAGTCTCTGCAGCGATCGCTGAAATGAGTGCACGTAAGGTTTTCCTCCTTTCCCAGCCCATTGCTGCTGCAATTGGAGCGGGTCTGAATGTCAAAGACTCCGCAGGGCACATGATTGTTGATATTGGAGGCGGGACCACCCAGGTTGCGGTCATCTCAAATTCAGGAATCGTGGTCGGTGAGACCATCAAGGTTGCAGGTGACGAATTGACGGATTGCGTCATTCGCTACCTCAAGACTCAACGTCGATTCCTCGTAGGGGATCGCACGGGCGAAGAAATTAAATGCAGGGCTGGATCCGTACTTCCTGTTCCAGACATCGAAAACTTCATGGCAAGAGGACGCGACCTGACGATCGGCAAACCACGGGCGATCGATCTCACGCCTGAAGAGGTTCGGATGGCGATTGAGCCTGCTGCAGGCGCCATTCTTAAGGCCATATTAAACGTCCTTGAAATAACACCAGCAGAATTGACGAGCGACCTCATTGAACGAGGCATTTACCTCACTGGCGGGGGCGCGTTACTCAAGGGGCTTGCGCAACGCATCAGCGAGGAAACCGGACTCGATGTGCACGTCACCGATGATCCTTTGAGTGCGGTTGCCAGAGGAACCGGCAAGGTTCTTGAAAACCTCAAGAATTACAACAAACTGTTCCTGCGCTGGGGCTAATTAGCCCCAAACGCCTCTGCGCTTTGGTTTAAGCCGAGGAATCACAAGCCCCAGCAGGATGCCGCCAAATAAAGTACCGGCGCCCATCATGAACCATAGCTGTTTTTGATCCGCATTCAGTGCCGCCTTTTCCTGGCGCATCTCCGCAAGCTTACCCTGCAGGTCACGTGCCGTAATCTGGAGCTGATCACGCTCCTCCTGCATACGGCTTGCCGTCACGGATGCCTGACGCACGACATTAAGTTCCGTCTGAGTATTGGCAATATGCTTTTGAAGTTGCGGCATCGACAATCCCAACAGGTTTTGACTGGCAAGAATCAACTGCCCGGGATCAGGAGCCTGCTCTGACAGTCGCGTTGCCAACACCCAACCGGATTCACCTGATGAAAGCCTGATCTTTGTATACCCGATCTTCGGCATCGGTCGTACGAGCTCAACTTCGGTCCCTCCTTCGATGTTTCTGATGATCTTGCTTTCAGGCCCAAGATCCGCCTTGAGATCCACCGGCTTACCTGGCGTGACAAATAAATTGGCGGCATCACAAGTTGTAATCGACAAGATCAGAACACAGCAGAAACTGACCACGAGACGTAAGCCAGAAAAAAAGTAAAAGACCATCGACAGCCTCCCAAAAGACTTCATAAACCCTGCCTATCCGCCCCAGTTGCTCTAATCCAACTTCAAAGGAAGGACCAACTCGCGGAACGTATATTGCCCGGATTTTCGATCAGAAAAAAAGTGATTTAACGTCACGCGTACCGTTTCAAAGGCCAACTGATCCCAAGGGATTTCTTCTTCACTGAAGAGACGGACCTCAAGACTTTCAGGTCCTGCAGAAAAACTCCGTGAGGACATTGAAGCCAGATAGAAGACATAGACCTGTGAAAGTGTTGGCAGACTGAAAAGCGTGTAAGCCTTTTCAAGGGAAACGTCGACCTCGGCTTCTTCCCGGGCCTCACGTATAGCAGCTTCAGCTACTGTTTCCCCCAACTCCATGAATCCGGCCGGCAGAGTCCAGAATCCCAGGCGCGGTTCGATACCCCTTCGACATAGAAGGACGCTGTCACCAAAGACTGGCACACAGCCTGCGATGAGTTTTGGGTTCTGATAGTGCACAGATCCACAGTCATTACATACATGCCGCAACCGATCGTCACCCTCAGGAATCGAAAGGCTCACGGGTCCGCTACAATTGGAACAAAATTTCATGTGCCTATTGTCCCCTTCTTTGACCACACTGTCTGCTCCATCCACGAGAATCTGATGCCCATTTCTAACATCCAAAGCATGACGGGTTTTGCGACACGCAAAATAAAATGGGAAAACCTGGAGCTTATTTGGGAGCTTAAGAGCGTTAACAATCGGTTTGCCGATGCAGTGATACGTGCCCCTGACCTAGTGAGATTCAAGGAAAATGATTTTAGAGCGGCCGTCACCCAGCGGATACGCAGAGGACGAATTGATGCCACGCTCCTGATCAAAAAAACGTATGAGACTACACAGGACCTCTCTGTAAACGCGGCGCTCATGCAAGCACTTTGCAATCGGGTTGCAGACCTACAGAAGTCCTCAAATGCCGAAATCGCCGCTCCATCAGCCATAGAAATTCTCAAATGGCCGGGTGTTCTCATTGAGTCCGAGATTGACCCGGAGGCGCTCGGAACCATTGCCCTCGACTTGCTCGCTGAAACCGTGGCTGAATTGATCAAGACCCGTCAGGCTGAAGGACACGCTATCGCTGAACTCATTCGCAAGCGGTGCGAAGCCATTGCAATAGAGGTCGACAAGGCTGAATCACGCGTCCCACAGGTCATGCAGAGCCTCAGGGATCGGTTGACGCAACGCCTGCAGGAAGTGCAATGTGAGCCTGATCCTGGGCGAGTGGAACAAGAGATTGTGTTCTATGCTCAAAGGCTGGATGTAGCTGAAGAGCTTGACCGTTTACATGTCCATCTGGGTGAGATGAAGCGATCCCTTGAAAGCAGTGAGCCCGTGGGCCGAAGACTGGACTTTTTAACTCAGGAACTTAACCGAGAGGCCAATACCCTCGGATCTAAATCACAAGATGCAGAAATGACGCGTGCTTCCGTGGAAATCAAGGTGCTCATCGAACAGATCAAGGAGCAGGTGCAAAATGTCGAATGATTGCAATCGCGTCGCTACCGGACTCTGCCTGTTTATTGGCCTCATCATGTTGTCGGCATGTTCCTCAACGAAATCGGGTGGCATGCAGGGCGCTGATCCTGAAGCAGTCAAGCAGGCCTCGATCATGACCAACAAATGCATGTTGAATTACCACGACATCCCAGGCAGCCTGACGCAACGTCAGGACTGCATGAACCAGGCCTCCCAGAGCCTGATGGCAAGCTACCCTTCAGAAATACAGGCCATTGCAAAAACCTGTGCGCAGAAGTTAAGCCAATTGGCGGCAACGACGGACGCCGGCAATCTTTCCATCGCCGATTACCAACAACATCGGGAAGCACTCAAGCTTGAATGCGCGCAGGCTGCTCAGGGCGCATTAAAACGTTAAAGCCCTAACTGCCGAGAGCGTTGTCCAGAACCATCATGAGGACAAACCCGAATAGAACGGCCATGGTCGCCTTCCGCTCTTTGCCCTGCTCCTGAATCGCTGGAACGATATCATCGAGAATCACGAAGAGCATGGCCCCGGCCGCAAAGGCCATCCCTATAGGCATCAAGGCCGAAATGCTGTGAGCAAGCAGGAGGCCGAGCAGTCCACCTAGTGGTTCGATGAGCCCCGTAAGCGTTGCGATGCCGATGGCATGCAACGGAGAATATCTCATCGCAATGAGGGGTAAGGCAACAGCCAGACCCTCTGGGATATTCTGCATGGCTATTGCGAGCGCAAGCGCCAGGCCATTGGCTCCGTCCCCCGCACCATACGTTACGCCGACAGCCCATCCTTCAGGGAGGTTATGC
This sequence comes from uncultured Methylococcus sp., assembly GCA_964344615.1. Classification (GTDB taxonomy): domain Bacteria; phylum Pseudomonadota; class Gammaproteobacteria; order Methylococcales; family Methylococcaceae; genus UBA6136. The sequence continues at coordinate 18,818 of CAYFOC010000004.1, read as the reverse complement.
ACTGCAACGGCGATGATGAAGAGCCAAACCTTTCGGTGAGAGTCAAAGTCCTCGTCCTGCTCAATGTAGTGATGATAAGGAAGGGCCCGGTCGGCAAGAATGAGGAAAAAGGCACCGGCGAGGAGACCAAGGGAAACCACATAAATGCCGTGATCAGGCCAAATGACTCTCGCAGCGGTGATGGCTGGAGAAAGAAGCGAGAATGATGTCGCCGCCAACATAACCCCAGCTGCCCCACCGAGCATGAGATTCAGCGTCGATTTTTGTATCGGGTTCCTTACGACCAGTAAGGGAAGACAGCCAAGACCCGTCGCAAGCCCTGCGAAAAGAGCAGCAAAAGCGCCATATGCCAAGCCAGGATTCGCGACCAAAAGGATGAGAGCAGCCAGCAACGTTAAGACGAACGCCGAAAACCCTACCCCTATCAAATTCCGTTGAAGCGGGGGCAAGTCCTTTAGCCGTTCGCTCCACTTGATTTGTGAGATACCAGCTAACGGTCGCACAAGTCGCTCATTTTCTGATGACATAAGAAAGCCTCAAGCCCTAAGATCAATATCGATAGCATACACATCTGACTGGCTAGCCATCTTCCTCTCTCAACATATCCAACATCCCGGGATTCATATGGTCATCACAACTCGTAACCTCTGCCATCAGCATCAGGGTACAGACCTTCAGGGCTATTTCGCCGCTCCAACCGGAAATAAGACTGCACTTCCAGCCGTTCTCATAGCCCCCGCCTGGGCCGGTTGTGGCGCCCAAGCCAAAGAACGGGCAGAAATCCTTGCACACCTTGGCTATGCAGCGTTTGCCATTGATCTGTATGGACAAGGCCGCGTAGGTGAGACCCGTGAACAATGCGCGCAACTCATGAACAGCGTAGCGCATGATCGCCAGTACCTTTTGGACCGGCTCCTGTCCACGCTGGAGGTGTTGCGGGCGCAACCGGAGGTTGACCCTCATCGAATCGCGGCCATAGGTTATTGTTTCGGCGGACTTTGCGTACTTGATCTGGCCCGAGGCGGCGCTGATCTTCGTGGAGCCATCAGCTTTCACGGCATATTTAACCCGCCACCTGACATGCCGACCCCTCCCATAAAAGCCAGGATTCTTGTTCTGCATGGCTTCGAGGATCCTATGGCTACCCCAGAGCAAGGTGTGGAACTGGGTCATGAACTGACGCATCGTGGAGCAGACTGGCAGTTTCATTGGTTCGGTTCTACCGCACATGCCTTCACCAATCCAGAAGCCAATGATCCTGGCTTTGGAACCGTCTATAACGCCGCCTCTGATCAAAGATCATGGCGAATAGCTCAAGATTTTCTGCTCGAAGTGCTAAAATGAGCAGAATAAGTTTTACATCTGGTTACGCAACATGGATCTCAATTTCCTCGAATTCGAACAACCGATCGCAGACCTTCAAGCAAAGATTGATGAGTTGCGTCGTGTTGGCTTCGACAACGAAATCAACATCAGCGAGGAAATTACAAAACTTGAGGAAAAGAGTCGAAAGCTGACTGAACAGGTCTTCTCCGACCTCAACGCATGGCAGATCTCCCAGCTTTCGCGTCATCCTCAGCGGCTATATACCCTTGATTACATCGATCTGGTGTTCGATGACTTCAAGGAACTTCACGGGGATCGGACCTTTGCAGACGATCCTGCCATTGTCGGCGGCATCGCTAAGATTGATGGGATCCCGGTGATGGTGATCGGTCATCAAAAGGGTCGCGACACCAAGGAAAAGATTCATAGAAACTTTGGCATGCCGCGTCCGGAAGGCTATCGCAAAGCCCTTCGGCTGATGAAACTTGCCGAACGCTTCAAACTGCCCATCGTTTCCCTGATCGACACACCTGGCGCCTATCCCGGCATCAATGCTGAAGAACGCGGACAAAGTGAAGCGATTGCCCGCAACCTCTTTGAAATGGCAACACTTAAAACTCCCATCGTCTGCACCGTTATCGGTGAGGGTGGTTCGGGTGGCGCACTCGCCATCGGCGTTGGCGATCGGCTGCTGATGCTTGAGTACAGCACCTACTCTGTCATTTCACCGGAGGGTTGTGCGTCGATCCTCTGGAAGAGTGCTGACAAGGCAGAACTTGCAGCTGAAGCCATGGGCATCACTTCTGACCGATTGAAGGATCTTGGATTGATCGATGATGTCGTTCCTGAGCCACTGGGTGGCGGTCATCGCGACAAGGAAAAAACGGCTGATAATTTGAAGGTTGCGCTAAAGCGTCACTTGAGCGAGTTACAACAAGTTCCGCTTGAAAAACTGCTCTCTGATCGACACCAAAAACTGATGTCCTACGGCGTCTTCGAAGAAGTAGTGAGCTGATCCCATCAAATCATTACGCATCCTCTGAAAGAACAAATCTTCCGACTGCTCCGAAATTACAGGGGGAGTCGGGCTTGCTGGATCGGATTAAGTGGCGGAAGAGACTCAACCGTTCTGCTACACCTCTGCGCATCGCTCCAAACCACCCTTCCCTCCCTTTGCTTCAAGGCGATCCATGTTAATCATGGATTGCACCCGGATGCAGAACACTGGGCCGCCCATTGCCAGACCCTGTGCGCAACTCTGGATATCCCCTTCATCCAGATTACAGTGGACGCCCACCCACACCCCGGCGAGAGCCCGGAAGAAGCAGCAAGAAATGCGCGCTATGCGGCGTTTGACACGATCCTGACGCCAGGTGATCTCATCCTGCTCGCCCAGCACCGGGAGGATCAGGCTGAGACGGTGCTCCTGCAACTCCTCCGAGGCTCAGGTCTTGAGGGCATATCTGCTATGCCCCAGGCACATCGATTGGGTGATGCCTCTTTGCTCAGACCACTCATTGATACTGATCCTGCGGACATTCGCGCGTATGCCGCAGAACATCGACTGCTCTGGATTGAAGACCCAAGCAATCACGATATCCGGTTTGACAGGAATTATCTTCGAAATGTGGTCATGCCAATCCTCAAGGAACGTTGGCCAGCCACTACGAAGGCCCTCTCAAGAACTGCTCGACATGCCGCAAATTCGGCTCAAGCGCAGAAAGTTCGTGAAAAAGAACTGGTCAACGAATTAGCGCCGAAGGGCCATCTGGATCTCGCGGGTTGTCGCGACCTGTCACCCTACGACCAATCGCTCGCCATTCGCGGCTGGTTCCGAAGCATGTCGCTTCGGATGCCTTCGGAGAAACTGATTCAGTGTCTGATTCACGATTTTCTGAATTCCGCGATGGACCGCACGCCTGAGTTGCGCCTCCCTGACGGCAGCACTCTGTATCGCTTCCGCGATCGAATTTACCGTATCGAATCGATTTCGCGTCCCGTAGCCTGCCAATGGGCCGACTGGCCAAATCCCCTCAAGCTTCCAGGAGAGAACGGAATACTTGAGACTTCAGACCTGCAGCCATCCACATTGACCGACTTAAAGCCATTGATCGAAGTCAGATACAGACGCGGCGGAGAGAAACTTCATATTGAAGGCCGCAACGGCCATCGTGAACTTGGCAACCTGTGCCAGGAGGCGGGAATACCCTACTGGGTAAGAAATCGACTACCGTTGGTTTATGCCGATGAAAAACTCGTGGCCGTTGCTGACCTTTGGATCAATGCTGATGGCCTTCAGCATATCTTTCCGGAATTCAATATGTTGGAGTATCACTGGTCGAATCCAGAAGGTCTGGATCCGACCGGTGCCCTAGATGCCCTTAGGGCCAGGGGCCGTGATCAGCGCCGCGAAGATGCGGGGCAGCGATAGACGTTGAAATTCTGCTGCCCGTCCTTGGGTGCCCCAATCGCAACAACCGCATTTCCACCCATTTCTCCTGCATAGTTACGCGCAAGCCGGGTCAGTTCGTCATTCAAAGACTCACCATCACGGGGAATCCCCGCCACGTCAGCCGTCGTATTGGAAGAAACATGCCCAATCTTGCTGCAGCGCGCCACTTCATTGGATGTAAGGACTTGAACGGTTTTTCCTTTGTCATTCAAGTCAACCCAGACGCAGGCAGGCAAACTCAGTGTGAACAAGGACAATAAAACCAAAAAAAAGGATCTTTGAGACATTCAGCACTCCGAGGATACGATCAATTCACTCATGTTAACTCATAGAAAGGGCGTATCAATGGTCAATGCCCCATGACTGCAGCCCCTAGGTGAAGTAAAATGATGGAGTTTTCAGCCTAAATAAACTACGTGGCTTCTCGTAGTTGGATCTGATATTCGTTGGGATCGCCAATTTCTCCATCATTCCGAATGACCAAATACATCTTCATCACCGGTGGCGTCGTATCTTCACTGGGCAAAGGCATTGCTGCTTCATCCCTGGGCGCCATCCTTGAGGCTCGCGGCCTTAAGGTCACGATGACCAAACTTGATCCCTACATCAACGTGGATCCGGGGACCATGAGTCCTTTTCAGCACGGAGAAGTCTTTGTCACCGCAGATGGCGCTGAGACCGACCTTGATCTTGGTCACTACGAGCGGTTCCTCCGTAGCACGATGGGTAAGGTCAACAACTGGACAACCGGCCAGATCTACGAAAATGTCATTCGCAAGGAGCGTCGTGGTGAATACCTTGGCGCCACCGTTCAGGTCATCCCGCACATCACCGATGAAATCAAGCGTGTCATCGAACTCAGCGCTGAGGGATATGACGTTGCTCTCATCGAAATCGGCGGCACCGTCGGCGATATCGAATCCCAGCCTTTCCTTGAAGCGATCCGCCAGATGCGCGTGGAACTGGGTGAAGAGAGAACCCTTTTCATCCACCTGACGCTGGTTCCCTATATCGGAACAGCAGGGGAACTCAAAACCAAGCCGACACAGCACTCGGTGAAGGAACTGAGAACGATCGGTATTCAGCCAGATATTCTGATCTGCCGATCTGATCGAATGATCCCAGAATCAGAACGGCGCAAGATCGCGCTATTCACCAATGTCAGCGAAGAGGCAGTCATTACTGCCGTGGACGCCGACACGATTTACCGTATCCCAGCCCTCCTCCACGAGCAGCGTCTTGATGACATTGTCGTCCGTAAGCTCCGTATTGATGCGCCTAAGGCTGATCTTCAGGAGTGGGATGCTGTCATTGACGGGCTCACCCATTGGGACCGTGAAGTGAATGTGGCTATGGTAGGCAAGTACGTCCACCATACCGATGCCTACAAATCAATTGCGGAAGCATTGATCCACGCAGGCATCAAGACCCGCACCAAAGTCAATATTCATTATTTCGATTCCGAGGATATCGGCGAAGACCCTGGCGCCATGCTGCACCACATCGATGCCATATTGGTCCCCGGTGGATTCGGTGAACGGGGTGTCGAAGGAAAAATTCGAACCGTTCGCTATGCCCGCGAATCTGGAACACCCTATCTCGGCATCTGTCTCGGCATGCAGGTGGCTGTCATTGAGTTTGCCAGGAACATGGCCGGACTTGAGGGTGCTCACAGCACCGAGTTCGACTCGAAGACCCCACATCCCGTCATTGCCCTCATTACCGAATGGCAAGACGCATCCGGCCAGATCGAACAACGCTCCGAATCATCGGATATCGGGGGAACCATGCGCCTCGGCGGACAGGCCTGTGAGCTCGTTGAAGGCAGTCTGGCTCGCAAGGTCTACGGACAACCTGAAGTTATTGAGCGTCACCGTCACCGGTACGAGTTCAACAACTCATACCTTGATCGGCTTGTCTCTACGGGAATGCGCGTCTGCGGGAAGTCTCTGGATGGAAAGCTCGTTGAAGCGATTGAAATACCTGCACATCCTTGGTTTTTGGCATGCCAATTCCATCCTGAATTCACATCGACCCCGCGCAAGGGACACCCGCTCTTCACCGGGTTCATTACCGCTGCACGCGAACACACCGGCCAGCGGGGCAATGTATGAAACTTTGTGGATTTGACGTCGGCTTAGATCAGCCTTTCTTCCTGATCGCAGGCCCCTGTGTCATCGAGAGTGAGGCCTTGGCCATCGAGACGGCAGGCATTCTTAAGGAACTCACCGACGACCTTGGCATCCCCTTCATCTATAAATCATCCTTCGACAAGGCCAATCGGTCCTCTGGCAACAGCTTCCGGGGGCTTGGGGTAGAAGAGGGGCTTAGAATCCTTTCAGAGGTGAAGCGTCAGGTGGCCGTTCCCGTCCTGACGGATGTTCACGAGGACACACCACTGACTGAAGTGGCATCCGTCGTCGACGTCGTTCAGACACCGGCTTTCCTGTGCAGACAAACTAACTTTATTCAGAGCGTCGCCCAGCTCGGCATCCCGGTCAACATCAAGAAAGGCCAGTTTCTCGCTCCATGGGACATGAAGAATGTCATCGAGAAGGCTCGAGCAACAGGAAATCAACAAATCATGGCCTGTGAGCGGGGCGTCTCGTTCGGCTATAACAATCTCGTTTCAGACATGCGTTCACTGATGATCATGCGTGACACGGGGTGTCCGGTCGTCTTTGATGCGACACACTCTGTGCAGCTTCCCGGAGGCCAGGGGAACTGCTCAGGGGGGCAACGCGAATTTGTTCCGGCGCTCGCCCGCGCCGCATTGGCGGTAGGAATTTCCGGCCTTTTCATGGAAACCCACCCCAATCCCGAAAAGGCACTGAGCGATGGGCCAAACTCCTGGCCTCTGGCGCGCATGCGCGAACTTCTTGAAACGCTCAAGAACATTGATTCGGCCGTCAAAAGCGGCCCCTTACTCTAAATTCATTCATTAACCCTCACTTTTGATCACAGGAGATCAATTCAAATGAGCAAGATCGTTGATGTAAAAGCCCTTGAAGTCCTTGACTCACGAGGCAATCCGACTGTTGCCGTCGATGTCATTCTTGAGTCTGGCACTGTAGGCACTGCGATGGTTCCTTCAGGAGCGTCTACCGGATCACGTGAAGCTATCGAGCTTCGTGACGGGGACAAGTCTCGCTACCTCGGAAAGGGTGTCACCAAGGCTGTTGCCAACGTCAACGGTGAAATCCGCAGTGCAGTGATCGGTCTTGATGCTGCCGATCAGAAGGCGCTCGACAAGAAGATGATCGACCTGGATGGCACCGACAACAAGGGCCGCCTGGGTGCAAACGCCATTCTGGGCGTTTCTCTTGCAGCAGCACGCGCTTCAGCTCAGGAAGCTGGCAAGCCGCTGTACGCTTACCTGAACAACGATGCCGAATACATCCTCCCGGTACCGATGATGAATATCATCAACGGTGGCGCGCATGCGGACAATAGCGTCGACATGCAGGAGTTCATGATTCTTCCGGTTGGCGCACCGAACTTCCGTGAAGCCATTCGCTACGGTACCGAAGTATTCCATGCGCTGAAGAAGGTTCTCCACGATCGCGGTCTTGCGACCGGCGTAGGTGATGAAGGCGGTTTTGCTCCTAACCTTCCTTCTAATGAGTCAGCGATCGAAGTTATCCTCGAAGCTATCAGCAATGCTGGCTACGTTGCAGGCAAGGACATCTTCCTGGGTCTTGACGTCGCAAGTTCAGAATTCTACGAAGATGGCCTTTACCATCTCGAATCTGAAGGCAAGAAGTTCACTTCTGAAGAATTCGTAGACTACCTGGCAGCGTGGGTCGACAAGTACCCGATCATCTCTATCGAAGACGGTCTGGCTGAAGGCGATTGGCACGGTTGGGGCGTTATGACCGACAAGCTCGGCCATAAGATCCAGATCGTTGGCGATGACCTTTTCGTAACCAACCCGTCCATTCTGAAGCGCGGCATCGAAGCCAAGGTCGCAAACTCCATCCTGATCAAGGTTAATCAGATTGGTTCTTTGACCGAGACGCTCGAAGCTATCGATATGGCCCACGCGTCAGACTACACCACGGTCATGTCACATCGCTCAGGCGAAACCGAAGACTCGACGATTGCCGACCTTGCCGTAGCAACCCGCTCAGGCCAGATCAAGACCGGCTCACTCAGCCGCTCCGATCGTATTGCCAAGTACAACCGCCTTCTGAAGATCGAAGCAGAACTTGGCGACAAGGCGAAGTATGCGGGTAAAAGTGCGTTCAAGCGGGCGTTCTAATCCCACTGCGGACTAAACGTCTTGATCAAGCTGATTGCCTTTCTTGTCCTTATTATCGCCGGCCTCCAGTACCGTCTATGGCTGGGGGATGGCGGTATCAAGGAGTATCGGGAGACACTCCATCGTATCGATGAGCTCCGACAGGAAGGCGAGCAGCGACGGGCTCGAAACGCAGCAATTGCAGCTGACGTAGTTGATCTCCGTGATGGCACGGATGCTATCGAAGAACGCGCACGGCGCGATTTAGGTCTCGTAAAACCTGGAGAAACCTTTGTCCAGGTTTACGAGGACCTATCAACAGTTTCTCCCACCCCCAAATCGGATGGGTCGGCAAAAAGTCATGGTCCACGTGCCCGGAGCAAGCCAAAATCAAAGGCCAAGCCCGCGTCTCAGATTCAAACAGACGACTCCGCTGCTCCTCCGCCCTGACCATGCCAAGTCCACGGCCATCAGATGAGCCACGGACTCAATGGATTTTCATATGAGTAATCAATTCTGGGCTGTCGTGCCTGCTGCTGGCGTTGGAAAACGCATGGGCGGCTCTATCCCCAAACAGTACCTTGAGATTCATGGCAAGACCGTTCTGGAACATACGCTGGAACGATTGCTTTCCGTGGGCAAAATTTCGGCCGTTGCTGTTGCTTTGGGACAAGAAGATGGATATTGGGGCGATCTGCCTATTTCACGGGATTCGCGGATATTAAGGGCCGAGGGCGGCAAAGAACGATCCGATTCGGTTCTTTCTGCACTATTGAAACTCGAAACCATTGCGAAGGATACGGATTGGGTTCTCGTCCACGATGCCGCGAGACTCTGCTTGACCCCTGAAGATGTCCTGAAATTGATCACCACACTGGAAAATGATCCAGTGGGCGGGATTCTTGCACTCCCAGTCAGCGATACCCTGAAAACTGTTCAGGACGGGTTGATTACGGCAACTCCCGATCGAAGTTCGACGTGGCGTGCTCTTACGCCTCAAATGTTCCGTTACGGTCACCTCAGAAAAGCGCTGGTGGACGCCGCTGAGAAGGGATATGCCGTCACGGATGAATCCAGTGCCATCGAGTTGCAGGGGATGCGACCCAAGATCGTTGAAGGTCGCCCTGACAACATCAAGATTACCCGACCAGAGGATCTCCCGCTGGCCGCTTTTTACCTGGAGAATCAGAAATGAGAATAGGTCAAGGTTATGACGCCCATCGTTTCGCTGACGGTGGTCAGTTGGTTCTGGCCGGCGTCCATATCCCATACGAAAAGAGCATGGCCGCCCACTCCGATGGTGACGTTGCCTTGCACGCGCTCTGTGACGCGCTGATCGGTGCTGCTGCCATGGGTGACATCGGCAAACACTTCCCCGATACGGACCAGAGCTTCAAAGGCATCGACAGTCGAATTCTTCTTCGAGGCGTTAAAGACAAGATTATCGCTAAGGGCTACCGGATCGGAAATGTTGACGTCACTATCGTTGCTCAAAAGCCGAAACTGCTTCCCTACATGCAGCAAATGCGGGAAACCATCGCTGCCGATCTCGAAATCGATGTAGACAGTGTAAACGTGAAGGCCACGACCACCGAAGGCATGGGATTTGAGGGCCGAGGGGAAGGCATCTCATCACACGCCGTTGCGCTCTTGCTCAAAGCCTGAGACCGTCCGTGAATCCAACCGAAGGACTTCCCTACGCGCACGGCACTCCCATCAGTCGGGGTTCGATAAAGACCGTTCCTGAAGATTTTATCGTCGAAGAAATCCTGAGCTTTGAACCTTCAGGTAGCGGCGAACATGCGATGGTTCATGTCGAGAAATGGGGTGAAAACACTGACTTCATCGCACGTGAACTCGCGCGCTTCACCGGTACCAAGGCGCGTGATATCGGCTTTGCAGGACTCAAGGATCGACACGGTCGGACGACGCAATGGTTCAGCGTTCAATTGCCAGGCAAAGAAGATCCCGATTGGACACAGTTCTTCGGAGACCACTTTAAAGTCATCGCTCATACCCGAAATGACCGCAAACTGCGACGGGGCGCACTGAACGGCAACCGGTTCACGCTCAGAATCAGAGATCTGGATCAGGAACCCGGGCTGCTGGCGGAGAGGATCACGGCGATCCAGAAATCTGGCGTACCCAATTATTTTGGCCCGCAACGCTTTGGCCGCGAAGGAGACAATGTTGATCGCGCGCTTGATCTGATCAGGAATCCAGATCAGAGAATCAATCCGCACCTTAGGGGCATTTTTCTTTCATCCGCCCGTTCCCATCTGTTCAATCAGATCCTGGCTAAACGAGTATTGCTTGGATCCTGGAATCATGCGGTCTGCGGAGACATCTATATGTTCCCGGATTCCAAGTCGCATTTTGAAGCGGATGCCGAATCTCAGGACATCAAAGAACGCATCTGCGATCTCAGGATTCATCCCAGTGGTCCGCTGGTTGGGAAAACACCATCTGTCGCGACCCTTGAAGCCGCGAAGATCGAACAAGAAGTTTTTCAGGAACATCAGGAACTGATGCAAGGATTGATCAGTCAGGATCTTGAGAGCATGAGGCGCCCCTTGCGTTTGGTACCTTTGGACCTGTCATGGTCTGAGCTAGACCCGAGCGTTCTCGAACTCTCATTTGCGCTCCCGGCAGGATCCTATGCAACCACGGTGCTTCGTGAACTCGTGCATTTCGATGCCACACAGACACCTGAAGTGTGAACCAACAGGAGACCTTCATTGACTATCGCGATTTACCACAATCCTCGATGCTCGAAGTCGAGACAAACCCTCGAACTTCTCAGAAATCAGGGGATTGAACCGACCATCATTGAGTATCTAAAGACGCCGCCGAGCATCGATGAATTGAAAGCCGTCATCAAGGCGCTTGGCATCGCTCCCCGTGATCTTCTCAGGAAGGGGGAAGCCATCTACAAAGAACTGGGTCTTCACGATAGCAACCCATCGGATGAAGCACTGATTCAAGCGATGGTGACGCACCCCGTTCTGATCGAAAGACCCATCGTGATCCGTGGTGATAAGGCCGCCATCGGTCGCCCACCTGAAAGCGTTCTGACCCTCCTCTAGCCCAATCGACACCAAAACAATGACTGAAGTCCTCATTCTCTATTACAGCCGTTACGGTGCAACCGCCGACATGGCGAATCATATTGCCCGTGGCGTATCCGAAGTCGATGGTGTTACCGTAAAGGTGCGAACGGTACCGGAAGTATCCGCGACTACCGAACAGGTAGCGGAATCCATTCCGTCTGAAGGTCCTCCCTATGCAACCATGGAGGATCTTAAAGCCTGTGACGGCCTGATCCTCGGAAGTCCGACCCACTTCGGCAATATGGCGGCGGCCCTCAAGCATTTCATTGATAGCTCCAGCGGCCTCTGGTTTTCCGGAGCTTTAGCGGGCAAACCCGCCGGGGTATTCACTTCGACGTCGTCCATGCACGGCGGCCATGAATCCACCCTGCTCTCGATGATGATTCCCCTCCTCCACCATGGCATGTTGTTGGTCGGGATTCCTAGCCAGGAAAAGGCGCTGATGGAAACCCGCTCTGGGGGGACGCCCTATGGACCGACCCGACTCTCTGGCATGGGACAGACCGAACTCTCCGATGAGGAAAGAATTCTTTGTCGAGCGTTTGGCGCGCGTATTGCCAGGACGGCAAAAGCGCTTAAAGGGACACAGGATCACTGAAAAGACGTGGCCGCCCAAATTCCGTTGCCACTTCGGCTGGATCCGGATCTTTCATTCGAACGTTTCCATCCGGGCCCTAACCGTGAGGCCGTAGATCACCTTGAGTCAGTGGCCCGCGGAGAGACTCGAATCCCAGTCTACGTACACGGCCTCAAGGGGTCAGGAAAGACACATTTATTGCAGGCCACGTGCACCAGGAGTAGCCAGCATGGTCGTTTGGCCATGGCGCTCAGCATGAAGGACTTGCCCGAGGCATCACCAGGGATATTGGATGGACTGAATGGCCTCGACATTCTCTGTCTGGATGACATCCAGACCATTGCCGGAAACATCGCTTGGGAAGAGGCATTGTTTGCCCTCTTCAATGAATTCTCGGATCAGGGGAGGCAACTGGTATTTGGAGCCAACAGCCCTCCCTCCCTCACCCCATTTGTACTTGAAGACCTCAGAAGCCGGCTCAGCTCGGGGATAGTGTTTGCACTCCAACCCCTTTCAGAAGCCGAGTGTCTTGAGGTTCTAATCTCACAGGCGCATGCACGAGGACTTGTAATTCCAGAGCCGGTGGCGGTTTATCTCATACGGCGCGTAAATCGTGACCTTAGTCACCTCATGGAGCATCTGGAGACACTCGATGTTGCCTCTATGGCCGCCTCAAAAAGAATCACGATTCCACTGGTGAAGTCTGTGCTCGAGTCTCACAAGCCGGGATCCGAGCGGTCGTCGAATTAGCTTTGCTGCCAAGGCAGTTTATGAAAGCGCCAGCCACTCAGCGTTGATCTGTGACGATCGGCATCAATCCCACCCTCAAAGCCTTCTTCAATATTGGTCAAATGCGTAAATCCCGCCTGAGCAAGCAATTCGGCGGCCGCCATGGAACGCTGTCCAGTTCTGCATAGCAAATAGAGATGAACATCAGGACCAGAAACCAATGCCTGTACTTGTTGCAGGAATTCAGGATTTGAGGCCATGCTTGGCGCGATTTTGAATGGAATATTCACCGATCCTACGGGGTGTCCTACAAAACTGTATTCAACCGGATCGCGGACATCGAGCAAGATCGCGTCAGGATTCGCCTGCAATGCTTCATAGGCTTGCTTTGGGGGTAACTGATTGATAGTGCTCACGTCGTGCTCCTAGTGTGTGGTGTCGTTGGCAGTAGAGTGAAAGAGCCTTTCCACATCGGGAATCAGGCGCTTATCGAGAAGGAACATGATGACATGGTCCCCTTCACTGATGACTGTATCGTGATGAACGTGCAAGACCTCATCATCGCGGACCAAAGCGCCCATCACGACGCCTTCTGGCATGTCGATTTCTCTGAGGGGAATTCCGATCACACGGGACTCGCCCACCTCGCCATGGGCAACCATCTCGATGGCCTCAGATGCGCCATGCCGGATGGAATGCACCTGTCCCACATCGCCACGTCGAATGTAGCGCAGTAAGGCACTGATCGTTGCCTGCTGAGGCGAGATCACCAGATCAACCAGGCTCTCATCAACAATGCCGCTGTAGGCGTCATTATTCACCAGGGCGATCACCCGCCTGGCTCCCAAACGCTTGGCAAGCATGGCCGAGAGAATATTCACCTCGTCGTTATTGGTAATCGCGCAAAAAACGTCCGCCGTCTCGACATTTTCACTGATCAGAAGCTCGCGGTCGGATGCATCTCCAACCAGAACCGTTGTGTTTTGGAGCTGACCTGCAATTTTTTTGGCACGGCGAACATCGCGTTCAATGACCTTGATCGAATACTGGCTTTCAAGGGCGAGAGCAACACGCTTACCCACATGACCACCCCCGGCAAATATCAGTCGCTTGTAGGGCTTTTCACGTTTGCCGAGTTCGGACATGACGCCTTTGATTTCTTCTCGGGAAGCCAGGAAGAAAACCTCATCACCGTCATGAATGACAGTACTTCCATTCGGTGTAATCGGTTGGCCATTTCTGAAGATAGCCGCGATCCGTGCGTGGACATGAGGAGCATGTTCATGAAGCTCCCTGATTTCACGTCCCACCATGGGCCCTCCATCCACCGCCTGCAAAGAGGCCATTCGAACCCGCCCCTCAGCAAAATCAAGAACCTGACTCGCTCCTGGATGTGACAGTAGTCGCTCGATATATTGGGTCACAATTTGTTCCGGGCTGATCACATAATCAATCGGAATCGTTTCAGGCGAGAACAGTCCAGGATGCGCAAAATATTCGATAGAACGAACACGGGCGATCTTACGTGGGACCTTGAAAAGAATGTCGGCAATCTGACAGGCCAACATATTCGTTTCGTCATCACTGGTAGCCGCGATCAGCATATCCGCCTCCAGAGCCCCTGCAGCCTGCAGAACGGGAGGATGCGCAGCATGTCCGAGTACGGTTCGAATATCAAATCTATCCTGGAGCTTTTCGAGAATCTCTTGTCGGATATCGACCATGACGATATCGTTTTTTTCGCTCGCAAGACTCTGCAGCAAACTACTGCCAACCTGACCTGCACCCAAGATAATAATTTTCATGGTGTTTTTTTAATTCGTTTGCCGAGGGGTTGCAATCATCAAAACAGCCAGTTTCTTGAAGGATCGCCCGTGGCGATGAAACATGGATTGAGCAGTGATGGCTTTGAATTGTAGCGAAGTTGATGCCCTGCAAGATCAACAACATCACCTTTTGACGCTACCAGAATCGCATGTCCGGCTGCCGTATCCCACTCGGAAGTCGGTCCGAAACGGGGGTAGACGTCGGCCTCTCCTTCGGCGATTCTGCAAAACTTCAGGGAACTGCCTGCCGCCTGAAAATCGTAGGCCCCAAGCTGGGAAAGATACGCCTCAAGGTCCGGCGATGGATGAGAACGGGATCCAAGTACACGAACGCGCTCTGGGGCGGGAGACTGTACCTCAAGGCTGACGACCTCATCTGATTCGTGCTGCCGGTAGGCGCCATAGCCTTCCCCGCCCCAATACAGCATCCGATGGGCCGGCACATAAACGACACCGAAAATTGCCTGGTGATTGCTAATCAGCGCGATATTCACCGTGAACTCGCCGTTGCGGTTCAGAAATTCTTTGGTTCCGTCCAGAGGGTCAACCAGCCAGTAATCATTCCATTGAAGACGTTCGTTCTCATCAATCGAGACCGATTCTTCTGAAAGGATGGGTAAATCTGGCGTCAACGTGGAGAGCCCGCTGACAATGCAACGGTGACTAGCAAGATCCGCTTCTGTAAGAGGTGTGCGGTCGGATTTTTGGAGGACCACATCAGTGCGTCCGTAAATCCGCATGATTTCTTCACCTGCAGCGCAAGCGAGGGCTAAAAGATCATCAACGTAGTGAGCAGGGATCATCTCCCGATTCTAGTGAAATCAATGAGGGGCGCAAGAAAACCCCTCAACTCTTCTTGTCAAGGGGCCATTCCATCACACCGACTCTTTCACGCCTTCTTCCATCCCGGCCGCATAGGTCAGTTTCGCGACATTGTCCTTGGTGAAGAATCCCTGAAAATCTCCAAAGCGTTGAACGTACTCAATGATGAGGGAGGAGAAGTCGGAGGCTGAGGAGAAAATCTGCTTCAGTCCTTCGTTACGGGAGCCAATGGTTTCGAGAAGGAATCCCTTACCCTGTCCGGCGATGGCATCTACAACAAGATCGATGTATTCGCGTCCATTCACCTGCCCATCCTTTACCTCGACGGCAATGTGATGCAATCGTGGGCCGTAGTTGCGTACGAAATTCTCCGTAGGACTTGGAAGTTGGTCCAGATGATTCACGCAGTAGGGATGATTGTTTGCTGTGAACACCTTGGCAGGGCTTCTGGATTCTTGCAACTCATGGGCACTTTTGGTGACATTGGTCGAAGAATTCTGATCGGTGATGTCGTAACTGCCCCAATAGTAATAGCTGGAAAGCCCCAAGTACTCGAGAAGTGCGACTTCACGATTTTGACTGTAGATGCGCGTGGCAAGGTGATCGACAGGACACAGGTAGTCTTTGATTCCGAGGCGCTCCTGCATCTCCTTGCCGCGGTCATTCGCGGCCTGAGCCTGAGGCAAAATGATGCAATTTCCATGTTGATACACGCGTATATTGTCGGTTTGTCGCTCCATGTAGCCGACGATATTCTGGGTATAGGGCGAGGGCTTGGAGATACTCACATTGAGGGGCAAATCTAGCTCTGCTAATTGTCCGACCTGGAAAAACCTGAATTCACGCTGCTGTTGCAGAGACACCACCTGATGGCGATCCTTGCAATGCAGAATCTCCCCAAGGTAACGTGAGTGGGGACGTCTGGATCCCACCGGATAGAGATCATTCAGACTTCTGAAGATATCCGAGTGTTTCACATCCTTAGGCTCCCTCAGAAGAATATCCGGGGAGTTCATGTCTATCCGCAACACATGTGTCAGATGTTTTTCACTATCCAGTGTCACCAGATATTCATACGGTGACATCAAGGCCAGTTCGGCAATGTATTCGACGGAATTTCCTGGTTCGACGCTGATCAGCATCGCTTCGATGCCCCCGATCATGTCAGTCAGCCCACTCTTATCACGTTCCTCAAGCAATCGCTGAAGGTACTCCTCAAAGAATGCCGAGTTCGTCTTATCACCGTAGCGAGGCAAACGAGTCGAATAAGTCATTACATTAGGCTCCTTTTCAGTGGCTCCCACCTGAGATCCAGGGTGAATGGGAACCTGTGATTAATGGATTCATCCGAAATAATTCGCTCCTTCATCTGGTGTCCATGGGACCAGAAACGCGCACGACGCCGCGCTTCAGCCTCATGGGCATTCACGGGGAACGAATCATAGTTTCGACCGCCGGGGTGACTCACGTGGTAGGTGCAACCTCCAATGGAAAGACCTTGTCGGAAGTCATAGATCGAGAATAAAAGCGGAGCTTGTGGCCCGATTGTGGGATGGAGAGAGGATGGCGGTGACCATGCCTTGAAACGGACGCCCGCGACAAACTGACCAGGGATACCCGTCGGATGCAGGGGCACCTTGCGTCCATTGCAAAGCACGACATGGCGATGTGCGTTGAGTCCATCAACAAGCACCTCAAGACGCTCGACGGACGAATCGACGTAACGTGCAGTTGCTCCCCCTGAGACCTCTTCACCCAGGACGTGCCAAGGCTCAATCGCCTGGCGAATTGAGAGTCGCATCCCATCAACGGCAATGGAGCCATATCGGGGGAAGCGAAATTCAAGGAAAGGCTTGAACCATCGCAAATCGAATGCATAACCTCCGACGCGGAGGTCCTCGATCACTTCTCGAAGATCCATTTCCACGAAATACGGCAACATGAATCGATCATGAAGAGAAGTATCCCAACTGATCAGTGGCCTGCGTTCAGGGGTACGCCAGAACTTTGCAATCAGCGCACGAATCAAAAGAGCCTGAACAAGACTCATCTGGTAGTGCGGGGGCATTTCAAACCCACGCAATTCAAGTAGCCCGAGTCTGCCTGTCGAACTATCCGGTGAGTAGAGCTTGTCGATACAGAATTCGGCGCGATGGGTATTACCCGTCATATCGATCAGAAGATTACGAAGAAGCCGATCAACCAGCCAAGGCTGTTGGGATTCCTGACCCAATTCCGTGAGTTTCTCGAGTTGCTGAAAAGCAATTTCCAGCTCATACAGATTGTCATCTCTCGCCTCATCAATTCTGGGTGACTGGCTCGTCGGACCAATGAATTGACCTGAAAAGAGATAGGACAGCGCGGGGTGTCTTTGCCAATACCGAATGAGGCTCATCAACAAATCGGGCCTTCGCAGAAATGGGCTTTCCGAGGGGGTCGCCCCCCCTAAGGTGACGTGATTGCCACCACCTGTCCCGGTATGGCGACCGTCCAGCATGAACTTTTCGGCGATCAGTCGTGTGCTACGTGCCTGCTCGTAAAGGGTTCGTGTTCGCTCAGCAAGTGTGTTCCAGTCCTCGGAAGGATGAATATTGACCTCAATCACACCAGGATCGGGGGTCACGGATAGAGACTTTAGTCGCGGATCCCTGGGAGGTGGGTACCCCTCTAATCTGATGACTACTTGATGCTGCTCGGCAACAGATTCAACACTTCGTATCAGCGCTACAAAGTCTTCAAGACGAGTGAGGGGCGGCAAAAACACATGGAGGACGCCCTGCCGGATTTCGATGACAAGGGCGGTATGGATAACATCTCGCGGGTGTTCACTTTCCCTTGGCGAATCCCCCTTACCTTTGATGGTGACAACCTCATCAAGTGGCTCCAACGGATCAAAAGGATCCCGAGGAAATTCGGACTCCATCTCCTCTGGCAGCACCCAGGGCAAACTGGATAAAGGAAGCCGCAAACCCATGGGCGATTCGCCTGGCATGAGATACAGTCGCTCCTGCCGCAAGGGCCAGAGGCTGGACCGCCAGACATCGGCATCAGCCTTACGCGTGATTGGCAGCACGTACCCTACGACGGATCCCACACCCTGACGCAGGGCCCGCGCCAATGTAGTTCGCGTTTCAGCATCGTCCAGAGCATGTTCATGCAGATCCATGTTGATGGGAGTGCGCGATTCTTCGTTCAACACGGTCCAGGGGTCTTCATGGGCAGGAATCAGATATCCCCTGTGAATCCCCAGTTCATCGGCAAGGGAGTGAGCAAATTCGAGCGCATTCGACCCGACGCCTTTACGCGGCGAACCGTTCAATAGATCGAAGTTCTGCCAAAGCGGAACCCCGTCGTCGCGCCAAAATATATTGAGCGCCCAACGGGGCAAAGGTTCTCCCGGATACCATTTACCTTGCCCATAATGGACAAGCCCTCCCGGAGCAAACTGCTTGTGCAGCCGGGTCATCAGTTCCTTGGACTTGAGCCATTTCTCTTCCCCCAAGGCTTCAGTATTCCACTCAGGGGCATCCATACTGTCCGCAGAGACGAATGTCGGCTCCCCTCCCTGTGTCAGACGAATGTCGCCAGCTTGCAAATCCGCTTCCACAGATTCACCAAGCGCCATGATGTTTGCCCACTCCTGATCCGTATAGGGCAGTGTCACTCGGGGATCCTCATGAATCCTTGTAACCGTCATGCTGAAATCGAGGGATGCCTCGCAGATGCCTGTCATACC